>CAZKUJ010000026.1:0-2528 GCA_964555925.1 Candidatus Woesearchaeota archaeon | reverse complement strand
CCAGAGAAGTGAAAGAAAGAAATGAAAAAGGCCAGCCAATATTAATTGGAACTCCATCAGTGGAGAAGAATGAATTGTTAAGTTTATATTTAAAAAGAGAAGGTATTTCCCATAATATTTTAAATGCTAAGAATAATGAAAAAGAAGGGGAAATAATTGCGCAAGCAGGTAAGTTAAATGCTGTCACAGTAGCTACTAATATGGCTGGAAGAGGTGTTGATATTGTTCTAGGTGGCAACCCTTCAGATCAAGAGCAAAAAGAAAAAGTATTAGAATTAGGCGGTCTTCATATTATTGGAACTGAAAGGCATGAAGCCAGGCGAATTGATAATCAGTTGAGAGGGAGGTCTGGGCGACAAGGAGATCCAGGGTCTTCACAGTTTTTTGTATCTCTTGAAGATAGTTTAATGCGTGTTTTTGCCCCGAAATATTTATCTAGCATGATGAAGAAATTAGGATGGCCAGAAGATGAACCGATAGAACATAAAATGATTACCAAAGCCATAGAAATGTCTCAATCAAAAATTGAAGGATTTTATTTTGATATGAGAAAACATATTTTGGAATATGATGACGTTATTAATAGGCAACGAAAAGCGTTTTATCAAATAAGGGACGAAGTATTAGAAAAAGCTGAGGTTAATAAATTAAAAGATTATATTATAAATCTTTTCTTGGAAGCAAATGAAAAATTTCCAGAACAAAATTTTCAAGAAAGAATATCTACAGTTGAGGAGGAAAAACTGCTGGAAATATTAAAAACAATCGCTATAAGGATATTGGATACTTTGTGGTTGGGGCATATTGAGAAAATGGAATTTTTGCGTGATTCTACATCATTACGAGCTTATGGCGGGAAAGACCCTTTAGTTGAGTATAAGAAAGAAAGTTATTATTTTTATAAAGAATTGGAGCAAAGGTTTAAATCTTTGTTAATAAATAATATTAAAAATATACTTTCAGCAAAAATTGAAATGAAAGTAAATTAATATGTACAATGTTTCCACTGAACAATTTACTGGACCATTAGATCTTCTTTTACAATTAGTAGAGAAGAAAAATTTAGAGATTACGGAAATTTCTCTGGCTCAGGTCACTCAGGATTATATGAATTATGCTGGTGATCAAACATTAGTTCATCCTGAGGAATTAGCAGATTTTTTAGTTATTGCATCTACACTTCTTTTGATAAAATCGAAATCCCTTTTGCCAACATTAGAATTAGAAATTGGAGAACAAGAAGAAATTTTAGATTTAGAGAATCGTCTTCAATTATATAAGATATATAAAGAACAAGGTATAAAGATGTACGAAATCTGGAATAAACGTCTTTATCTTTTTACACGTTTACCATGGAAGGATACAGAAGTTAAATTTTCACCGCCCAAGAATCTTTCCGTTTCGTCTTTGTCGGAATCTTTTAAAAAAGTTTTAGAATTTTTTGAAGAAGAAATCCCTCTTGAAGAAAAGAAAATTCTTAAGATAGTAACACTTAAACAAAGAATTAAAGAATTAGTTCAGAAATTAACTCACGGGAGAGATTATAATTTAGAAGAATTAGTTCCAGATAAAAATAAGAGAATTGAACTAGTTTTTACATTTTTAGCGATTCTTTATTTAGTTAAAGAAGATATAGTAAAGATAAAACAAGAAAAAAATTTTGGACCAATATGGATATCAAATTAATAATAGAAAGTTTACTTTTTGCTGCTGGAGAACCTTTTTCTGCGCAGAGGTTAAGTAAAATTATCAATATAAAAGAAGAGAAGGTAAAGGAAACTTTAAATTTGCTGAAAGAAGAACTTCAAAATCAAAACAGGGGGATCAGATTAATTAATAACAACGGGGAGTGGCTAATGGTTACAGCTTCAGAATCGTCTTCCTTCGTTCAAAAGTTAAAGAAAGAAGTGATTGAAGATGATCTTAGTATGGCTAGTCAAGAAACATTGGCTATTATAGCTTATAGAGGTCCGATAACTCGAGCTGGAATAAACGAAATCAGGGGAGTAGATTCCAGCTATATACTTCATCAGCTTCTTTTAAGAGGGTTAATTGAACGTTTTGTACACAGTGAAAAATACAAAGCATATCTTTATAGTATTTCTTTTGAGCTTCTTCAGAACTTAGGAATTAGTAATGTGAAAGAATTATCTCAATATGAAGAATTTAGTAAAAAAAACAAATAAATATATTTTTTGGGGAATTTTTGCTTTATGTTTTCTTTTGATAATTTTTGGTTATTTTTTAGAACAACAGGATAAGAAATTATTAGAAACTGATCTTAAATATAATAATTTACCATCCGACATAACTGCTGTTTCTTACATAGTTGGGGATGTTAATGTAGGCGAATTATTAGCTAAAAAAAATGGTGATCTTCATTTTTTCCCCGCTTCCCTTAGTAAATTAATGTCGGCAATAATTGTTTTAGAGAATTTTTCTCTGGATGAAGAAATTATGATAAGTCCTTATGCAGTTAGTACTGAAGGAGAAGAAGGGGGATTAGTTGCTGATGAAAAGATTAGCGC
>CAZKUJ010000025.1:0-2775 GCA_964555925.1 Candidatus Woesearchaeota archaeon | reverse complement strand
ATAAGCTTAACAAAGTAGAGACATGTGTTCCAAGAACTCTTGAAACTATAAGGTTAAGATAATTATAAAAAACATACAAAAAATGTTAATTTAAGTTACCAGTATTTTTGAACAGATTGGCATATTCTTAAAGAGGTTGTGTGGTCTAGCGAAGAGAGAAGGGTTGAGAACCTGCACAATTTTAGGGAGAGGACGAAATGGGCGCGCTTTAATCTCCAATATCAACACGTGGAGAAAAATGAGGATTGTAAGGAATTTCTAATCTGTACGCAGGAGTTCTTTCTCCCTTTAAGATTTTCTCTAAATCTGCTTTAGTAATCTCTTGCCAATATGGTTGATCAGTTGCAGAAAACCTTCTTTCTTCAATTCCTAAATTAAAGCTAGATTTTTCACATTCACTAACAAATTCCAAGCATTTCATAGGTGATGAGTATTCTCTTTGAGCAATTAATTGAACACGTGTATCAATTTCAAAACCAAGATTTCTTAATGTTTCTGCTTTTGTTCTTAACCTGCCATTCATTCCATCTAAGCCAGTTTCATCTCTGACCTCAACTCGATATTTTTGGTCAACAATTTTTCTGCAAGGATCATTATCCCAATTATATTGCAGTCCCAAATCTGTTCCGTTTGAAATGTCTTTCATAAATAAGGGAATTTTGTTAAATTTTATAAAGTTATGTATTGTGAAGTATATTTTGTGCGTGCTTTCTGTCTAGAGGGTGATAATTAGCAGGTTCTCAAATTACGTATAACTACCACTACGATCTACTTTATTGTGTTATATCCTTCAAATATATAATAAAAAACGAACCTTCAAAAGAGATTTGGTGATTTGGTTTATGAGAAAAGCAAAAAAGCCTGAAGATCATGTTAATATAATATTAATTGATAATATTTATAAATAATCAAGATCAATTTTTATATATTCTCGCCCCTTTTAACTTAACAACGCAATGGCTCTCAAAACTTTAAAAACCTCTTTTCCCTATTTCTAAAATGAAACATACCCTCAAAATAACAGCTCTTCTTTTGTTAATGTTTCTTATGACGCAATTTATAGGACTTTATGTAGCTACTCATTATTTAGGAGAAGGAAACAATCTTCCTTACGGGCTTGAATTTCCAAAAGCAGAAAAAGAATCAGATTATTATGGATTTTTTACAGCAATAATAATAGCATTTATCATAGCAATTGTTTTGTTCCTTTTTTTTGCTAAAATTAAAATAGAATTTATGCTGAAACTGTGGTTTTTTGTTGTAGTGCTTATAGCGCTTTCTATATCTATTTTTTCTTTGACAAGAAACTTTGATAAATTTCTTTTTGGAATGCCTATAATAGCATTATTGGTTGCCCTTCCTCTTACAATTATAAAAATTTACAGAAAAAATTTTCTTGTCCATAATCTTACAGAGCTTATGATTTATCCCGGAATAGCTGTGATTTTTATTCCAATTTTAAACATCTATACAATTATTGCTTTGCTGATTCTTATTTCGATTTATGACATTTGGGCTGTTTGGCATTCTGGAATAATGCAAAAAATGGCAAAATACCAGATTGACAAGCTTAAAATTTTCTCTGGATTCTTTGTGCCTTATTATTCTCAAGGTGTTCGGGACAAAATCTCAAAATGGAAAAAAACACTTAAAAAATCAGAGCTGAAAAAGAAAAAAGTAAAAATAAGCGTCGCTATATTAGGTGGAGGAGATATTGTTTTCCCAATAATCACAGCAGGAGTTATGCTTAAAACATTAGGCATTTATTCTTCTCTTTTAGTTATTTTAGGAGCAACTCTCGGACTTGCTTCTCTTTTCTTCTTTGCAAAGAAAAAGAAATTCTATCCTGCAATGCCCTTTATTACAGCAGGAATTTTCTTAGCCATATTGATTAGTTACCTTATTTTCTGAAAAACCTAAGCCCGATTTGTTCTTACTATCAAAAAGTAACAAAATAGTAAGATTTATAAATCAGTTAGTTCTTGGATTTTTATGGAAAATAAAAAAAATTCACGAAACATAGGCTTAATACCCTTAGGATCAATTGAGAATTATCTATTAGAATTAAAAAAGCAAAGCAAGGATCGTTATTCTGGAGATTCCATAAGGGTAAATGATAATCTGGCAGGAATTTTAGCTACTGCAGCATTTGCCTCTCTTAAGATGAATGCTCTTGGACCAAAAAAACTAGAACATATTAAGAATTTAACATCAGAGAAGTACATAGATTTTATTGATCCTGCTGTGGCTTTATCTAGATTAACTTATTCTCCATTAGAAATACGTGTTCCTGCAGATACAGTCAAATACGCAATTCGAACTTTGAGAACATACCAGACCCTTTTAAAATATCAAGAGAAAGCAGAGGAATTAAGAAGAATTCAAGAAATTGGAGAGATGATTAAAATTTAAATTTAAAATATTGCAAAATGGAAAATCAAAATAAAACCCAAAATACAGAAGGATTAAAAGTTCCTTATTCAGACAGAGTTGGGGAAGACAGAGACAAGGAAATTTTTGAAAGATACAGGGCAATAATAGATTATTATACTAAAAATCCACACAGAATAACTGGTAATTTAATAGAATTAGAAAATCTTTGCTATCGGGATACGATTCTAAAAAAAGATATGCCCTTAAGAAAAACAATTCACAAACTCTTGATAAATTATTATATAGATGAAGGTGAATCTCTTCAAAATTAAATTACATTAAAACAAAAAATGCTCTTAAAACAAGAACTCATAAGCAAAATAAAAGATTACTTTGATTTGA
>CAZKUJ010000024.1:0-3188 GCA_964555925.1 Candidatus Woesearchaeota archaeon | reverse complement strand
TATTGAAAAACTATATCTTTAACAACAGAAATCTTTATAAATCATCCTAACTCCACAATGACAATTCAAATGAGATCAAAAATCTTTGCTTTGTTAAGTTTAAGTGTTTTAGCACTAATAATGTTTATTGGCGCGGTTAGTGCTGCTACAATTTTTTCTGATGATTTTAATGATGGGGATTTAGTTGGCTGGACAGTAACCAATTGGAGTAATACTGGAACTTTTGCCGAATCCACAAACCAAGTCAATTCCACTCTTGAAAGAACAATTAGCACTTCTAGCTTTAATACTATTGTTGTTAAATATGATAGACGATTGGGAGCAAACTGGGAATCTACGGATAATTTTAAAGCGTCATGGTCTTTAGATGGAATCACTTTTACAACATTAGAAGCGGCTAACAGCTCAAATGATGCGGCTTTCGTCTCAAAAACTTTTAATTTACCTTCTTCAGCTAATAACAATTCTGGCTTTAGAATAAGATTTGAATGCACGACAAGTGCTGCTGATGAATTTTGTAGAGTTGATAATGTGGTAATTGAGGGAGCGCCCATCTCAACAACCCCCTTAGAGATTCAATCATGTACTTCAAATCCAGGAGAGTTGAGAGTTAGGAAAATAAGTTTCACAAATAATGGTCAATTTGGAGAAAAAGACAAGTGGTTCCCATTTGAAGAGATTAAAGTTGAGATTCAGACAGAGAATAATGGAGATTATGACGTTGCAGATATAAGCCTTGAGTGGGGACTTTACAACACTAAATCAAACGAATGGGTGGTTGATTTTGATGAAGAAGACGAATTTGATTTGGATGAAGGAGATAGAGAAAATTTTATAGTTAGTTTTAAGCTTGATGATAACTTAGAGGTTGATCTTGATGAGCTTGATGATGGACAACATTACAGGTTATATGTAATGATTACAGGTACCATAGACGATAAAAATTCTCCAAATGATGGAGACAAAACTTGTGCCTTTGATTACAAAGAAGCAGAAATAATTATTGAAAAAGATTTTGTAATTCTTGATGAAATTAATATTCAGGAAACAGTTCAATGCGGAGAAAATGTTCAACTCACAGCAGAGGTCTGGAATATTGGAGATAGAGATCAGGATGATGTTTATGTGCTTGTAAATAGTAATGAATTAGGAATTAACAACAAGAAAATAGAAATTGGAGACATCAGTGCTTTTGACAGTGAACCAATGAATTTAATTTTTACAATCCCAAAAGATGCACAAGAAAAAACATATTCAATAAAACTTACAGTTTATGACGAGGATAATGATATTTATGAAAATGATGACGATAAGCAGTCAATTTTCAGCGTTTTCCTTAAAGTAGAAGGAAATTGCGTTGTTCAGCCAGATGTTCTTATATCAGCAAGTCTTGAATCAGATGCAAAAGCAGGAGAAGATCTTGTTATAAGAGTTGTTTTGACAAATACAGGAAGCACAGCAAAAACTTTTACTCTAGATGTTTCTGGTCATGAAACCTGGGCAGAGGTTTTAGAATATCCTGAAACAATTTTAATAAATGCAGGAGACTTTGAAGAAGCATATATTAAATTCAATGTAAATAAAGGAGTTTCAGGCACAAACACCTTTAGTATCAGAGTTTATTCCGACTCACAGCTACTTGCAACACAGCCATTTTCAGTTAATATAGAGCCAAAAGGATTTTTAGGAATCACAGGATTTCCTGTTCTAGAAGGAGATGCTTATCTATGGGGCTTTGGCATTCTTAACATAATTTTGGTTGTGGTGATAATTCTTGTTGCAATAAGAATCGCACGAAAAAAGAAGTAAAATTCTTTCTTTTTAGATTTTCTAACATCTCGCAAACTATTTAAATCAAATTCTTTTTTATACTATATGCCAAAAAAGAGGAGAAATAAGGATAAAAATAAAGAAAAATCTCAAAAGCAAACACCTATTTCAAACATTCTTTTAAGATATCTTATTCTTATATTATTAATAATTCCAATAATCCCCCTTGGGAAGTATTTGGCAAGTATATGGGAATTAATTGCAGTTAATTTGATATTTACTCCCTTGACAGCTTATCCTGTTTATTTTCTTCTTAAATTATTTTTTGATGTTATTTTCTTTTCTGAGATGATTTTATTAGTAGAAAATATTTTGCCAATAGAACTTATTCCAGCATGCATCGCAGGCTATGCTTATTATCTTTTACTTGTTCTTAATCTTTCAACTCCTAATCTAAAGACAAAAACAAGAATTTATGGAATTTTGTTTTCTTTTGCAGCTCTTCTTTTACTAAATGTTCTTAGAATTTTTGGATTAAGCTTTTTAGCAATGTCTGACTTTGTTTATTTTGATTTGACTCACCAATTATTTTGGTATTTAGTTAGCACCTTATTTGTTGTAGTAATCTGGTTCGCAGAAGTTAAAATATTCAAAATAAAAAACATTCCATTTTACTCTGATATAAAATATTTATTTGAGAAGTCAAGCCTGAAACCAAAGAAATAAAAGAGGCAATCAAATCTGTTCATTAATTTTAATCAGGGTTTCAATCATAAATCTTTCTGTTCCTTCTAATATTTCACATTCTTTTATGTTTATGATGTAGCAGGCAGGACCTATTTGTTCTATGCTGGTCTTTTCTGCTTCTTGTATAAGGACAGACATGTTTTTTCCAGTTAAATCACAAACAGCATCCCCGCCTCCCACTGTGTTTATTCCAACAATATTATGGAGATCTACAAAATTTACAATGGCAATCTGCTCATAACCACTGCAATACTTGTCAAAGGTAATGCCTATAAGCATGTTTTCTCTGAGCACGAGCTTTCCGTCAAAAGGAACTTTTTGGGCGAGTGCTCTTGGGTCATTTCTCAAAAAAAAATTGTAAGATGTTAGCTTTTTTTCGTAAATAACAGGAAATTTTGTATTATACACGGTTAAGCAGGGCGGGCCTGCATCACAAAATTCAACAACATTGAATTTCACATTTTGATATTCAAAACTTTTTTTATAATTAGACATAAAAGCAAAAAATAATATCAGAATTAGCACAGAAAACGCCAGAATAAGAAAATGTTTCAGAAATTTGTTTTCATATTCTGTTTGTTTTTTCTTTAAAATCTTTTTTTCTTTTCTTTCTTCAAATTCTTTTTTACTAACTTTCTTTCTTTTATTTTTTGCCATTTATTTTACTCCTA
>CAZKUJ010000023.1:0-3459 GCA_964555925.1 Candidatus Woesearchaeota archaeon | reverse complement strand
ATCTATCCTAGGGTTTCAAATGTATCAGATTAATATTCACTAATTAATTAAAAATTAAAAAATAGAGGGCTTATTAAGAATTTTTCTTGCCCACTATCTTTGATATTTCTTAACAATGCTTTCTAATATGCAATATTTAAAAAAATAAAAGTCAAATAAGATTCATGTGGAAATAACTAATCTGTTTTTGGTGCTTCTTTCTTATCAAAAGAAGTATAATGGCATTTACCGCAATAAAGTCTTCCTTGAGAATACATTAGAAATATTCCTGGTCCACATCTTGGACAAAATTTTTCTCTTATAATTTTTTCACCCTCGATTTTATATTTTGTATATTTCTTACTAGTGGGTTTGTTCTTATGGGGTTTTTTTCCCTTTTTTATTATTTTTTTTGGCATTTTATTCTGTGATATCTGATTTTTCTGGTTCTAAACTCTTTTTTTCAGATTCTTTTTCTTTTTTCTTTTTTAATTCAATTTCATCTTTCCTTTTTTTTGAAGTATAGATATTTGCTTTAATCTCAAATATTTTTTTTCCAAATTTTCCAGAAATTTTCTTTATTTTTATATTTTCGGCAGGAATAGAATATTTTAATGAAAGAGTCTGTAAAACCTCGTTTCGACTTGGTGTTTTTTCGAATTGAATAATACCAAGAATCTCTTTTCTATCAAACAAGGAATTCTCGTTTTCTTCGTTAATTTTAATTTCCATTTTAAATGATTTTAATTTTATATTTTTTGAAATTATCTTGTTTTAATTGCAAAGTTTCCTTTTGTTTTTATATTAAGTTTTTTTGCTATATCTGATTTTTCAGGATTAAGCACAACTATTCTCCCCTTAGAACTTTCTGTAAATTCTTTTGAATCACAATTTGGGCATTTGTCTCCATCATAAATCGCATTACAGATTTTACACGCTTTTGTTTTTGGCATTTTATTTTTTCTTTTTTTCTCCTTTAGTTGTTTTTATCTTTATTTTCATTATTTTTGCTGTTTCTTTTTCTTTTTTTAATTGGTCTTCTTTAATCCACTCAAGCTTACCTAAATCTGGCTGTCTCATTGTTAATCCTATTTTTGGTTCGTCTCTTTTATGACTTATTGCAACAATTCTCAAACGACACAAATCTCCTTGTTTTAAGCTTCTTTTTGAGGATTTTCCTGTTAAAATACCTGTTTTGCTGAAAGTTACATAATCTTCCATTGTCTGGCTGATATGAATCATGCCCCTCATAACTCCAAGATTTATGAAAGCTCCAAAAGTGGTTATTTCTACTACAATTCCTTGAACAAGCTCATGCATCTCAGGTCTCCATATCAAAAGCCTAAATTTTGTGCTGTAATAGGCTGCTCCGTCTCCTGGAATAAGCACACCCTCACCTACGTTCAAAACATCGACAACAGTTATAACCTTTCCAAATTCCTTATCATAATAATCTGCATAGATTTCCTTTAACTGCCTTTCAACCGCCTCTAAAGTAGATAAACCAAATAATTTGGGTTCAACTCTTATATGATCATCTACATCTATTAAATAGAACATATCTACAAAAGAGTAAAATTGGTTTTTAAAGGTTATTATATTATCTCAAGTCTTTTTCCTTTCCGAATAACCAGCTGAGGCTTTTTTATTTTTCCCTTAAGTGCAGAATCAAGAGTCGCAATAACAGCATTCTTATTAGCTTTGGAATATTCTATTAGACCTTTATCTACGTTGGAACTCCCGAATTGAATTGTTTCAAAATTATTTTTTTCAAGAACTTTCAGGGCTAATTCTGCATTTCTCCTATAATGGAGTCTTTTTCCAGAAATCGCGATTTTTTTTATTTCGTTGATAACTTCTTCTGGAATTAAAATTTTCATTCCTTTAAAACAAATTTCCTCAAAAAAGTCTATTTTCTGCTTGACGCAAGAAAGTATAAAATTCGTGTCAAGTACTGCGTTTTTCATTTATAATCTAAAGAAAAAGAATATAAAAAGTTAACATCCAAATAAAGAGTAATCCTAAAATATAAAAAGCTGGTTTTGCTATTTGATTTATGTATGAAAAAGAGAACATTCTTGGAATATTTCAGGAAACAAAAGAGGCAATTTTAAGAGGAGATGCTGCAAAAATAAAGAATCTAAGTAATAGAACGACAAATTCTGCTTCACTGACTCACGATCCCGATAACATTGCTGCTGCAGTGATTATTTATTCTCTAAGTAAAATTATAGAAAGAACAAATTATCAAAAACTTCCTGACTGGGATAAATTTTACAAGAACTATCTGAATTCAATTGATAAAATCATAGAATCTATAAAAAAGGAGAATTATGAAGCTTATAGAAAAGAAATTAAAGCAATTAGAAGCGGAATAGGCAAATTCTCAGGAGAGCTTGAAAAAAGTATACAAGACGTTTTTAGAAAAGCCAGCATAAACAAAGCTTCAAAAATTTATGAGCACGGAATTTCTATGGAAAGAACAGCAAATCTTTTGGGAATAACTCTTTTTGAACTTGCTAGTTATGCAGGAGAGAAAGGAATTTCAGAAATACCGGGAAAACAGACTGTTGATGTTAAATCTAGAATTAAATTTGCAGAAGAAATGTTTGAATAATGTCAAAGAAAAAATTTGTAGAAAAAATCAATGAGCAGAATAATAATTTAGAAGTTAAAAAAGCAATAATTTTTGATTCGGGTGCTTTGATTAGTTTTTCACTAAATGGAATCACAGAGATAATAAAAGATTTAAAAGAAAACTTTAAAGGGAAATTTTTTATAACTTCTGAAGTAAAAAGGGAAATTATTGATTTTCCCATAAAAATAAAGAGATTTGAATTAGAAGCCCTAAAATTAAAACAACTTTTTGACGACAGAGTTCTTGAATTCCCTTCTTCAATCGGTATAAAAGATTCAGAGATATTTCAAAAAACTAATGAGATATTAGATATTGCAAATAATTGTTTTGTTGGAGATGGGAAAGCTATAAAACTTATTAACGGAGGAGAGGCTTCATGCATTGCTTTGAGTACCCTGCTAACAAAAAAAGGAATAAAAAATGTTTTGGCGATTGATGAAAGAACAATAAGAACTCTTGTAGAAAATCAGGAAGATTTGAAAAATTTTCTTGAAAGAAAACTCCATGTAAAAATAAAAATATGCCAAACACATTCAAATTTCTTTGAAGGATTTAGGATAATACGTTCTGCAGAACTTGCTTATGTTGCCTACAAAAAAGGCCTTGTAAAATTAAAGGGCAATAATGTGCTTGATGCGCTTCTTTATGCTGTAAAATTTAAAGGTGCTTCAATTTCAAATGAAGAAATTGAAGAGATGAAAAGACTTGCTAAAATTTAGTTTAGTTTAAAATAGTCAAACTTAAAAATCAATTGTTTCTTATATTTTTGAGGGTGCGTAGTTCAACGTTAGAATATCTGCCTCCAGAGCAGAAGAAGAGGGTTAAATTCCCTCCGTGCCCAT
>CAZKUJ010000022.1:0-3681 GCA_964555925.1 Candidatus Woesearchaeota archaeon | reverse complement strand
ATACAAATTTCCCATACACACATTTAAGCAACTTTACAGATGATATTTTATGGACATCAGAATTCAATGCAACAGGTGATGCACGATATGTTGAAGTTGCAGGTGATACTATGACTGGAAGCCTCGCAATCAATGCAAATCTTAGTGTTGGAACAGATGTTCTTTTTGTAAATTCAAATAATAATCTTGTTGGAATTGGAACAGTTACACCGCAGAATAAGCTTAATGTTGTTGGTGATATTAATGCAACTACAACAATTTATGCAGGTGAGTTTTCAGGAGCTATAAACTGGACAAATCTTCAGAATTATCCTGTGGGTTGTGATTTAGGACAAGCTGTTCAGGTGATTGGAGATACTTTGACTTGTATTGATGTAGAAAACGCAACAACTTTGGATGGATATCCTGCAAGCTTTTTTATGCCATTGAACACAAGCGTTTATGGAAACTTTGATTTCAACGAAGGCTGGACAGAAGGCGGATTATCAATAGTCGGAGGAAACATTTTCGCGCAGACACTTTATGTTTACAATATTACAAGTTTGAATGTCTCGCATTTAAACATAAATGGAAGTTTGCTTCCGCAAGAAGGATTTGATAATACTTTTGACATAGGTTCTGATAGTAGGAGATGGAGGGATTTGCATATTGGAAGAGATGCAGATATTGCTGGAGATGTAGATGTAACAGGAAATGTTACGGCTTCATGGTTTAAAGGAATTTTCAACTGGATTATTGGGACAGCTTCACAAATTTATTTGAGCTTTAATGGAACACAATTAGATTTTAATGAAACTCAATTAAATGCAACTATTGATACAAGAATTTCAGGTGCAGAATCTGGACTTCATGTTAACATGTCTGATTGGTGGAATACAGGAGATAGATCAGCATTGAGAAATATTTCACAAATTCAGGGCTCATGGTTAACAAATGACCTAAGCTGGATAAACTTCACAGATGGAGATGATAGATACATTCTTTTTACAGAAGAATCTAACTTAAATGTTAATAGAAGCGAATGGTGGAGTACAACAGAAGGTGATTTAGATAATGTTGTGGATATTCTTGGAAGCTGGCTTACAAATGATTTAGCTTGGATAAACTTCACAGATGGAGATGGCAGATATCTTTTGATAACAGATGAGTCAACTCTTAATGTAAATGCTTCTGAATACTGGATAACTGCTGAAGGTATCAAGAATAATGTTGCTGATATTCTTGGAAGTGAGATTACAAATGATTTAAACTGGTTAAATGCAACAACATTAGCTGCAGCTGAAACAGACCCATACTGGACAGGAAATCAATCATCTTACTTTAACATAACACAAATACTCGCATTTGGATATTACAATGCAACTGATTTTGTAATAACAGACTACTTTACAAAAACAGAAGTTCTTGCATTCAATTATTACAATTCAACTAATTTCAACATAACAGACTACTTTACAAAAACAGAAGTTCTTGCATTCAATTATTACAATTCAACTAATTTCAACATAACAGATTACTTTACTAAATTAGAGATTTTAGGGTTTGATTATTACAATGCATCTGATTTCAATATAACAGATTATTTCACAAAATCAGAAGTTCTTGGATTTGGATATTATAATTTAACTGATTTTGATATTGATGATTATTTTACAGGCACTCAAATTCTTGACTTTAATTATTATAACAACACGAATTTCCCATATACCCATTTAAGCAACTTCACAGATGATATTCTTTGGACATCAGAGTTTAATGCAACTGCTGATGCGAGATATGTTGAAGCTGCAGGGGATACTATGACTGGACCTTTGACAATTGCTGGTACTGGAAGCGATGGAATAAGCCTCAATGTTACAAATGATTTGCTTGTTAATGCAAGTTCTAGAAAAATAAGATTTCCTGGCTTGACTCCTTTGAGATTATTGAGTTTAGATTCTGGTAGGGATTTAATGAGCACAAATCTTTTCAATTGGATTGTAGGAACAACTAACCAGATAAATGTTACAGATGATGGCAATGGTGGGGTTGTTCTTTCAACACCCCAGGACATACATACCGGAGCAAGTCCAACATTTACTGGTTTGACACTTTTAAGTCTAACTCAGGGCTCTGTTCTGTTTGCCGGAGTAAATGGTTTGCTATCTCAAAACAACGATAATTTTTTCTGGAACAACACAAATGGCAGGCTTGGGATTGGAACAAATAATCCTCAAAATACTTTGAATGTAATTGGTAATGCGAATGTTACACAAAAATTGCATATTGGTAGTTCAGAAGTTTTCACAGAAACAAATGGAGACATGATATTTAGATTAGGGAGTTAAATGGAAAAAAATATTATAAGATATTTAATGACAGGAATGATTTTTGTATTCTTAATAGTATCAATTTTAGCAGAAATAACAGCTGCTGACTATATATTTGAGAACCAAACAGAAGACGAATTAATGAGAATTTCAGGAGATACTGGAAATGTAACTATTACAGGAAATGTGACAGCTTCTTGGTTTAAGGGAATATTTGATTGGATTATTGGAACAGCATCACAAATTTATCTAAGCTTTAATGGAACACAGCTTGATTTTAATGAATCTCAATTGAATGCAACAATTGACACGAGAATTTCTGGCTCAAGCGGAGCACTTCATGTTAATGTTTCTGACTGGTGGAATACAGGGGACAAGGGAGCATTAAGAAATATTTCACAAATTCAAGGCTCATGGTTAGCAAATGACCTAAGCTGGATTAATTTCACAGATGGAGATGATAGATATATTCTTTTGACAGAAGAATCTAATTTAAATGTCAACAGAAGCGAATGGTGGAGTACAACAGAAGGTGATTTAGATAATGTTGTGGATATTCTTGGAAGCTGGCTTACAAATGATTTAGCTTGGATAAACTTCACAGATGGAGATGGCAGATATCTTTTGATAACAGATGAGTCAACTCTTAATGTAAATGCTTCTGAATACTGGATAACTGCTGAAGGTATCAAGAATAATGTTGCTGATATTCTTGGAAGTGAGATTACAAATAATCTTAATTGGTTAAATGCAACAACATTGGCTGCAGCAGAGACAGACCCGTATTGGACAGCAAATCAATCATCTTACTTTAACATAACACAAATACTTGTATTTGGATATTATAATGCAACTGATTTTGTAATAACAGATTACTTTACAAAAACAGAAGTATTAGGATTTGATTATTACAATGCATCTGACTTTAACATAACAGATTACTTCACAAAGTCAGAAGTTCTTGCATTTAATTATTACAATGCATCTGACTTTAACATAACAGATTATTTCACTAAATTAGAGATTTTAGGATTTGATTATTACAATGCATCTGACTTTAACATAACAGATTACTTCACAAAGTCAGAAGTTCTTGGATTTGGATATTATAATATCTCTGATTTTGATATTGATGATTATTTTACAGGAACACAAATCCTTGGTTTTGATTATTACAACAACACAAATTTTCCATACACGCATTTAAGCAACTTCACAGATGATATTCTTTGGACATCAGAGTTTAATGCAACTGCTGATGCGAGATATGTTGAAGCTGCAGGTGATACTATGACTGGAAGCCTTGCAATAAATGCTAATCTTAGTGTTGGAACAGATGTTCTTTTTGTAAATTCAAATAATAATCTTGTTG
>CAZKUJ010000021.1:0-4860 GCA_964555925.1 Candidatus Woesearchaeota archaeon | reverse complement strand
TAAAACAAGAACTCATAAGCAAAATAAAAGATTACTTTGATTTGAATATTTATGAAACCAAAGTTTGGTTAGCTTTGCTTGCAAGAGGTGTTGCTTCTGCAGGACAAGTAGCATCAGATTCAAGAGTTCCAAGATCACGAACCTATGATGTTCTTGAAAGCCTTGAGAAAAAAGGATTTGCAATTGTTAAACTTGGAAAACCGGTAAAATATATAGGAGTCAAACCCCCATTAATTATTGAAAAACTTAAGAACAATGTTGCAAAAAGTGCAGAAGAAAAAATTTTGAGCCTTACAAACATAAAGGGCACAGATGAATTTGTACAACTTGAAGAACTTTACAAGCAAGGTTCTAATCCTTTGAAAAGAGAAGAATTTTCTCTTTCATTAAAAGGAAAATCAAATATTTCTAGCTATTTAAGAGAAGTTCTTCAGAACGCTGAAAAAGAAGTAATGATATGCACAAGCGCAGAAGACGTGGATTCAAAAATAAAGCTTTTTAAGCAAATGCTTGACGATATCAAGCAATCAAAAGCAAAGACAAAAATAGCTCTTTTTGGAGATGAAAGGTTAATTCGAAAAATTTCAGATAGTTTAAAAGTGAAAATCAAAAAAATAGATGTTGACGCAAAATTTTTCATAATTGACAGAAAAGAAATGCTGTTTTACGTTTCTAAAGATTCAAACGAGAAGAACAAAGAAGATATTGCCATATGGATTAATTCAGAATTTTTTTCTTTAGCTTTTGCATCCCTCTTCGAAAAAGCTTTAGAAAAATAAAATCAAAAACAATTATAATCTTTTATTTTTAATTCAAAAATGTTCATATCTTTCATATGCTTTTTGTTTTTAATCTTCCACTTATTTAGGAAATCTCTTAGATTAAAATTTATTTTTTCTTTAGCGTAAAGCCTGCCTTTTTTTTCAAGAACTTTTTTATGTTTTTTTCGAAATTTATTTGAGTTTTCCTTGTCTATCAAACGAGGCCCCTTTAGAGTTATTTCTCCCCTGTTTTTAACAGAAAAAAAGAAATTAGCGAATTTGCTTCCAAAATAGTCAAATTCTTGGTTTTTTATTTCAAAATATTTTTTTATTTCGCCGGAAAAATTGTTATAAAACTTTAGTAGTTTGCTTCCTGCAATATCTCCTTCTTGCTTGTCTGTTTTTGCTTCCAATAAGACAAACTCATGCTTTTTTCTTCTTGCATTTTCCTTTAAATTTTCAAAATTAATTTTTTTAATTAAAAACGCATCAATTCTTGGATTTGCCAGAAAATTTTTGCACGCTTTTTGAAATTTTTTAAATTTCTCTTCTGAAAGAGCGGCAAGCAGGTTCCTTTGTTTGTATGTGGGGTCTATTAAAATTATGGGAGAATCTAATTTTGCCGCATTTAAATCCATTAAAACTGAATTTTTGTTTTTGTAATGTTTTCCGACATCAATTATTATTTTTTTTCCCGAATCTGCTTTTGAAATATTTTTAAGAAAATTTAAAAAACTTTTGTAATAATAAACTAAAATTTCTAAGCCATAACCTGAAAATCCTTTTATATATGATTCTGCACCATAGCATTTATTTGAATAGCAGAATGCTTTTGCCAGTCTTACTTCATCCCGAACCCTTTTCGTTTTAAACTTCTTTTTCACATAATTAACATGAAAATAAGAAAGATCAGTTATGTTCTCTGCTTCTTTTGGAGTTTTTATTTTTCTTACAGGTATAATCTCAAAAATAGTATTCTCCGACGAGAATATTCGAAAATAATCTCTTGAGCCATGAACTTTCGTGAAATTTTGATGGCTAAGAATTTTCTCAGTTAAATCTGAAAGCGAATTTTTATTGTATTTTTTGTCAAATCTGATGAAAATATCAATATCATATTTTTCTTTTTTTATTACAGTTTCTTTTGCAAAGCTTCCTCCAACAAAAACCTCGGCAGAAATTTTTAGTGCGCTAATTCTTTTTTTAAGGAAATTCAAAAATTCTTCCAATCTAATTTTTATTGCTTTTAATTCGTTCTCGCTCGGACTTACATCCTTAAGGGCTGATTCTAAAATCGAAGTAACTTTTTTCATTAATATAAATAAAAGAATTGGCTTTTTATAAGTTGTTGGATGGGATTTAGAAATTATTTTTTATTTTTCCTAATGGTCCTTTCTTCTTTCGCATCTTTAAGACTTTGCTTTAGGGTAGGCGCCAAATCAATTATATACTTTCCTTCTTCAAGCTTATAGATTAAAGGAAGATTTCTTCTAAAGAGTTTTACAATATCAAGCTCAAATTTACCTTCTCCAGAAATTCTCACAGATTCAATATCAAGAATTACAGGAGACTCTTCGTTTGGAATTCCTGCCATATCTCTTATGTCTTTTTCAATCTTCTTTTTTTCTTCTGCAGGAATTTCAATCATTTTTTCTTTCATTTTCTCTATCTGGTCATCTCTAATGTAAAAAAAGAATTTTCCTTTGCATTCACTGCATCCTTCCAGCAACTCACGGCTTCCTGGAGGAATAAGTCTTGAGCATTTTACACATTGGTGTGGCATTTTTTGATATTACTATTTTTATTAATTCAATGTCAAAGAATGACATTGGTATATTTAGAAAAAGCAAATACTGATTATAAATTTTGTGGATGTTGAGATTAAGATAGAAATTACTTCTGAAAGTTATTTTTTCAACAGCAATTCAATCCTCTTTGGATTTCTTTTTATCTCTTTTATTATTGTTGCAGGGCCCATAATTGTTACAGCCCCGATATCTCCGCCAGCAAGGGCATTTACAATGTTTCTCCTGAATCTTCCGAAAATGCCAGAATTTTCTTCGTTTCCTGAAATAACCGCAAGCTCTATTCCCTTAAAGTTTCCTACATGCCCGATCATAGCCATTGTGTCTTCAATAAGTCTTGTTTCTTCATCAGAACTGAGCCTCCCTTGAAGTATAAGAATATTGTTTCCTAAAACAATGTTTAATATTTTTTTTATTCTTCCTGTACTATTTAAGTCTCTTATTTCAGAATAAGGCAAAAACTGAATAGAGAATCCCCTGATTCTGCCAAGATTCTTTTTTTTCACCATGTTTTTTATAATATATATTGGAAAATATACTTTTTAATTTTTATTAAATTTTCTTTGCAAGCCTAAATATGGATTCATAAAATTCTTCTATGTTTTTTCCATATCTTGCGCTTAAGCCAACAACATCATATTCTGGAAATGCTGCCTCAATTCCTTTCATGTTAGATTTTCTCAAATCAATTTTATTTGCTATAATTAAAACAGGAATTTTTCTTGCAAGAAGATTTCCTAAAATTGTTATATTAACTTGATTGTATGGATTCTGAGATGCATCCAAAACAACAACGACAACATCCATATCATCTAGCCATTTTATGGATTCAATTACTCCCTGAGTTGCTTCTTTTGCTCTTACCTGGGCATCTTTCTTTTTCATTTTGAATTTCATGAAATTCTCGTAATCTATTTTTGTAGCTATTCCGGGCGTGTCAATAATCTTGAAAGTCATTTTTCTTCCCTTGTATTCTATTTCAACTTTTTCCTTGAACTGCACAGCACGAGTTTCATGAGGAATCTTGCTTACGCTTCCAATTTCTTCTCCTGTAAAATCCTTGCAGATTCTGTTTGCCAGACTTGTCTTTCCTGCGTTAGGAGGACCGTAAAAACCTAGTTTTAACTCTTTTTTCTGCTTAAATATGCCAAAGAATATCCTTTTAAAGAAATTTCTTAATTTTTTTGCGACCATATCTCTTTTTATTTATTTAACTTCTTAAATTTTTGTGTAGTCTTTTTCTACTATTTCCTAATATGATAAGAATGCGGGGATCCAGGAGGCGAATGTTTTGGTTTTTGAGTTTTTTTCTTATCAAATAATTTTGTTATTGGCAACTCTAGCATGCCTGTTCTTCTTCCTTCATATTTTCTCATTACATATCTTATTTGCTCTGCATTCCATCCTGCTTTCTTAAGATTCTTCAAAATTCCCCGATTTTCAATTCCTTTCTTTTTTGAATTATTTACATAATGAACAACATTGTAAAGGTCATTTCGATTTGGGAAAAGATAATTTTCGTATTTTCTTTTATACCATTGCTGCATTACAATGTAAACAACTGTTGCTAAAAATATAAGAAGAACAAGAAACAGCACTAAACTTGTTACTTTTGATTCTCCTTCATCAAAAGCAGGAACCTCAACTACTGCTAGCTGATTAATTCCAGGGGCAATAAATACAGGAAGACTGGAGAAATCAACATTCTCTGTTGTATAAAAACTGATTTTTGAAATTCCTTTTAAATTTGTGTAATAAAAATTACCTTGTTCTTGCATATTTCTATCAAAGCCAATATCTTTCAATTTCGGCACAATAAAATAATAATCATAAGTTATGTCGGTTTTTTCAGATATTTTTATTTCAAAAACTCTTATTAGTGGCTTTATTTCTGAATCATATTCAGCAGAAAACTCATTAAAATCAACAGTTAAATCTAAATTTTCCATTTGCCAGAAAACCACAGCAGATTGATAATCTTCGATTCTACTTGCAGGATACTCTCCCCCACCAATAGCTTTAATTACATCCATATCAACAGATTCTTTTTCTAAAAATAAAGGGAAAGATTGGGCTTGCTTTGTTCCAAAAAGATGATGTGGAAGATTTAAACTTAAAAGATCTCTTATTATGCTATTCATTTCTAAATTTTGTTTTGTAGAATTTTCTTCTAGAAGTGCAGATTCATACTCTTGCTTAAGCCTTTCAAGACTTGAACTCACATTCTCTACTTTCAAAATATCATTAATGCTTTTTTCTTGAAAAAAAGGCTTGCTCTGCACATATTCTTTTAT
>CAZKUJ010000020.1:0-6349 GCA_964555925.1 Candidatus Woesearchaeota archaeon | reverse complement strand
CGCCCACGCCGGGAGTCGAACCCGGGTCTCCAGCGCGACAGGCTAGCGTCATAGCCGTTAGACCACGTAGGCTTGTTTGTATTTCGTGATACGTTTCCTTCATTCTTCAGGAAAGACCACGTAGGCATATCTGAATTACGTGATGCGTTTCCTTCATCCTTCAGGAAAGACCACGTAGGCATTACTTAAGAAAAATATCTATCTTAATTTTTAAATCTTCTTATATTAAAATCCAAACCCTTAAAAATATTTAAATTCAATTATTTTAGAATTAAAAATGAATGAAAAAATATTCTCGAGAAAAATAATTCTAAGTTTTACAGCAGTTATATTTTTATTTCTTTTATTTAATTTAGGCAGTGTTTCAGCTCAGGAAATTGAAGAGCCAATATGCGCGGTTTATATCACAGGAATTGGTTGTCCGAATTGCGCATTTACAGACCCTGTTTTGTTATCTGAATATACTTCAGAATATCCCAACTTAATTATGATTGAATATGAAATTTATAGTTTAAGAGCAAGTAATCAAAATACAGCAAACTCTTATTTTGAATTCTATCTTCCAGATACTCAAGCGGGTGTTCCTCTTATAATTTTCAATAAAAATCAACTAGGACTGGGAAGATTTCAGGTTTTGGATTCTAAAGAAATAATTGAGAATTTAAATTCAAATGCTTGTCCTATGCCTAATGGAACTTCTATTAGTTTTGAAAATCTAAATCTGACATCTCTTCCTGGAAAAATAAAAATTTGGACAAAAAATAGAGTTTTAATTTCAGAAGTTGGAGGAAACAGTGAATTATTAAAAGAGGCTCTGATAACTGAAAATCTCTCTTCTTTTTTGGAAAATATTGAATTTGAAGAGATAGAACCAGAAGATATACAAATCTCTAACGGAAAAATTGAATTTTCTAATGCTATAAAATTAGGAGATTGGATTCTGCAATGGAATGGAGAATTTCAAGGAGATGAAGGAATAACTCCAGTAACTCAATCCTCTTGGAAATCTTGGCATTGGCTTTTGATTTTATTTATTATTTTTCTTATGGGTTTTTTTGTCTATAAACTAAAATTATCAAAGAAATGCATTCAGATTTGTTTAACTGAAAATCAAAAGAATTATCTAATTATTGGAGTTTCTTTATTGTTTCTAATTGGCTTTTTTGTTTTTGCCAAAAACATTTCCCCTGAAGCTTTGGAAAACCTAGGCTACAATCTTCCTTTACCTTTATTTACTTTTTTCATAGCTTTAATTGATGGATTTAATCCTTGCAATTTATTTGTTCTTACTTTTTTATTAGGTCTTCTTATTTCAGCATCAAATTCTAGAAAAAAAATTTATGCTGTCGGTTTTACCTTCATCTTTATGGTATTTCTAATTTACTTTCTGTTTATGGCTGCATGGTTAAATATTTTCAAATATTTGGGTTTTATTACCCCCTTAAGAATCGGAATTGCCTTGATTGCTTTAATTGCAGGAGCAATAAATTGCAAAGAATTATTTGCATTTAGAAAAGGGGTTACATTAATGATACAAGACCAGCATAGAGGACCTTTATTAAAAAGAATTGAAAAAATGAAGGATTTGATTGCTACTGGTTCAATACCAACTTTAATTTTAGCCTCTATTAGTTTAGCTGCTTTTGCATCATTGGTAGAATTGCCTTGCACAGCTGGTTTTCCTATTATTTACACAGGAATACTGACGGGAAAAATTTTAGCAAATAGTTTTTCATATTATTTGTATTTGATTTTCTATAATTTCATATATGTGACTCCTTTGCTTGTAATTATCTCTATTTTTGGTTACACATTTAAAGGAAAACAGATAACAAAAAGACAGATGCAGATAATAAAATTCATTGGCGGTTTGATAATGATACTTCTTGGACTGATATTATTAATTAATCCCGGTTTAATTGGAATCGGTTTTGGATAGATTATTCGATTCTAATTGATTACTACTTCACAATAAGATTTAAAAACCATTTTTTCATTGCGAATTACATGGAAAATAAATTCCGAATTTTTAACACATTTGAAAACAATCATAACTGCTATAAATTTGTCAATTTAGATAATTACGTAATTAAAAAAAGTCCTGGCTTAATTTGCACAGACAGCATTATTTCTAATTTAGCTTTAACATTATATGATCCAAAAAATAAGGTTGGGGCTGTTGCACATATTGCGGGATGGGATGGTGTTCCTGAAGCAATAAAACCTGAAAAAATAGTCTCTACTCTTTGCAGAAGATTAAGTGCTTTTGGAGATTTAAATCCAAAAAGATTAGAAGCAACTCTTTCTGGAGAAGGAGGAAGAATTTCAGGTAGAAGAAACTCTTCAGTTGTAAGATCACAATTACAAAAGTATAGAATTCCCATTATAGGAGAAGATTTAGGGAAATCTTATAGTCGATTAATCTTTTTACACTGCGATAATGGAGAAGTAGACGTGCATAGAGAAAGAGGAATTTGTTAGATTATTTCTGTCTAATTTTTCCGATAATCTTTTTTCCCATATACTTCTGAAGAACTTTTGGAATTTTAATAGAGCCGTCTTTTTGGACATAGTTTTCAGTAAGGCAGGTCATCATTCTCTGTGTTGCTATTGCCGTATTATTGATTGTGTGAACGAATTCAAGCTTGCTTCCATCTTGATATCTAATATTACTGCGTCTTGCTTGATAATCCAAACAATTGCTACAGCTTCCAAGTTCTCTATATTTCTTTTGGCTGGGATACCACCCTTCAAGGTCAATTGTTTTTGTTGCTGTCTTGCTTGTTTCTCCTGCTGAAAGAAGAACCGTTCTAAATGGAATTCCTAAAGCTTTGTAAATTTCAACAGAATTTTTTAGAACAGAATCAAACTCTTTCCATGAATTTTCTGGTTTGCAAAAAACAAATTGCTCTATTTTATCAAATTGATGAATTCTAAAAATTCCTTTTGTATCTTTTCCATGAGAGCCTGCTTCTTTTCTAAAATTAGTTGAAAACCCAACAAATTTAAGAGGCAATTCTTTAAGACCAATAGTTTCATCTGATTTATACGCATTAATTGCATGCTCTGCTGTACCGATAAGATAAAGATCTTCTCCTTCTATTTTATAAATTGCTTCTTCAAAAGAATCCAGTGTTATTGCTCCTTCAAGAGCTTTCTTATTCAACATATAAGGTGTTTGTATCGGAATAAAATTCTTCTTAGATAAAAAATCGATAGCAAAATTAATCAGTGATAAATTAAGCTTTACTAAGTCATTTTTAAGATAATAAAATCTCGAGCCAGCAATTTGGGCTGCTTTTTCTGTGTCTATTAGGTCAAGATCTTCCATAATTTCTGCATGTCCTTTTTTGGATTTTTTTACAGAAATTTTTCCAAATTTTTTTAAAACTTTATTTTTTTCTTCTCCTCCTTCAGGAACATCATCTGCAACAGAATTAGGCAAATTTTTCCATAAATGAAGCCTCTTATTTTCAATCTCTCTAAATTTCTCTCCTTGAATTTTAATTTTTCTTGGGATTTCTTTAGCTTCTTTTATTAATTCAGAAACAGAATCCATTCTCTTTTGTTTTTTTGCAAGATTAATATCCTGGCTTATTTGATTTCTTCTCGATCTAAGAGCATCCCCTTCTTTTTTTAAAACTCTCCAGGACTCGTCAAGTTTAATTAACTCATCAATCAAATTTCCGTCTTTGCCTCTTTTCCATAGATTTCTTTTATAAAAATCAGGCCTGGCCCTCAAATCTTTTATATCAATCATCTATCAAAATAGAAAGAATTATATTTAAAACTTCTGTATGTCGGGATTACATTTAAAAACAGAAAAAGATAAATTAGTATCATGGGTGTTGATAATATTGGTTATTTTATTTCAGGAGTTGCTGATGCATACGGGCAATTTATTTCGTCTTTGCCTCCTATGCTGCAAAATTTTGTTAATTTGTTTTTTCTTGTATTGCTTATAGTTTTTTATTCTATTTTTGTTTGGAAACTTTATCGATTTATTGGCACAAAAAATATTTTTAAGTTTGATCTTAATAAGTACAACACCTCTTCTCGCCCGTTTTTTACAAAGATGATTGCCGCAATCTTTTATTTGGTTGAATATATTATAATAGTTCCCTTCTTGATTTTCTTTTGGTTTACTGTATTTACTTTTTTCTTATTTCTGCTTGTTGAAGAATCTATTTCTGTTGGAACGATTCTTTTGATTTCTGCATTGGCAATAGCTTCTGTAAGAATGTGCTCTTACATACCAAAATACGGGGAAACTCTCGCAAAAGAGCTTGCCAAAGTACTTCCTTTCACATTTTTAGCTGTCTCTGTTCTAAATCCAACTATTTTTTCAAACTTAGTTGGAAGAGTCTCTGAAAGATTTAGTGAATTATCATTATTCTTTTCTGGAATAGTAAGCTATCTTCTTTTCATAATATCTTTGGAAGTTGTTCTCAGATTCTTTGAATTTTTATTTAACCTCTTTGGACTTGAAGAGATTTCTGAAGAAAAAGAACAAAAAAGCAAAGAAGAAGATTAAGTAAAAACCTAATTTTTTTCAACTCTTGGATGCTCTTGCCCTTCTTCTTTTCTTTGTTTAAGCATTTCAATATGCCTTTCTTTTTCTTCCTTGTAACCTGTCCTATCTGTTTTTATTATTGAAAGCATCCTTGAGAGATATTCTCCTCCTAAAAAGTGTGGTGTTAAAACATAATCAGCGCCTTTTTTATAAAGCTCCATAGCATCATCGATTGCATGCGCTCTTACAATTACAATTGCTTCTGGATTTTCACATTTAAGAACTTCAATAAGCAATTCATTTGTTTCAAAATCAGGTATTGTTGATATTGCTATCTTTATTTTTTTCAAAGGAAGTTCTCTCAACAAAGTTTCATCATCTACATCGCCATAAACGGCTGGAATTCCGAGTTTGTTTAAATTGAAAATTGTTTCTGGATTGAAATCAACTACTAAATATTTTTTCTTGATTTTTTTCAGAGATGTTAGAAGTCCGAAGCCAATTCTGTTATATCCAAAAAGAATAGCATCTGTATTCATATCAATTTTTCTTCTTTCTCTTATTTTCTTTTTTTCAAATATAGAAAGATACTTTGCTGCAAAGGGATATATTTTATTTGAATACAGAACCAAATAAGTGCATACACCTATTGTTATTAGACTTGTCAGAGTTATTAATGACAGAATTTCATTGGTTATGTGACCCACTTTTACCCCTAATGCAACAACTATCAAAGAGAATTCTCCTATCTGGGCAACAGTAAGTCCTGCTAAAAATCCTGTTCTTTTAGTGAAACCTTCAACACCCATCATAATCATAACAATCAGGGGATTTCCTATTATTATGAGCAATGAAAAAATAAGTGCTGGTATTACTAATTGGCTAACATTTTCCATTGCTATTTGAGCTCCTAAAAGAAGGAAAAATGAAATTATGAAAAAATCTCTAAGAGGGCGAAGTTTTGAACTTATTTCTAGATTATAGGATGAGACAGAGAGTAAAACACCTGCAAGAAGAGCACCTACTTCAATAGAAAGTCCTGCAAAATAGAACAAGGAAGCCATTCCCAAACCCCATGCTATTGAAAAAATAAACAAAAACTCCTGTGATTTTGCGAGAAACTTTTGGAATTTAGGAAGAACATATATGCTAATTGGGGCT
This sequence comes from Candidatus Woesearchaeota archaeon, assembly GCA_964555925.1. Lineage (GTDB taxonomy): Archaea > Nanobdellota > Nanobdellia > Pacearchaeales > GW2011-AR1 > ASMP01. The sequence continues at coordinate 675 of CAZKUJ010000020.1, read as the reverse complement.
AGAATTGCAATTAGAATTCCTCCCTTCAAAAGTGTCAATCCCATTGTGCCAAAAAAATCCTCTCCTGTTGAAAGAGATGAAATAATAACTAAAGCAATTATTGCGACAAAATCCTGCACAAGAAGAAATCCAACAGAAATTTTTCCGTATAGACTATCTAAATCACCTTTATCTGAAAGCAGTTTAAGAATAATAATTGTTGATGAAAAAGTCAAGGCAACTGCAATGTACAATGCAGTTATGGGAGAAAATCCTAAAAGAATTGCAATGAAATAACCAATAAATGCTGTAAAAAATATCTGTCCTAATCCTGTAAGCAAAGAAATTTTTCCAACTTCTTTTATAACTTTAGGAGTCAAATGCAATCCAACAATAAAAAGCAAAAGAGCAATTCCAATTTCTGAAAAAGCATGAATAGCCTCAACTCCAGGCAAAATACCAAGAAAATAAGGGCCAAGAATAATTCCTGAAATAATATACCCTATAATTAGGGGCTGCCTTAATATTCTCATTAGAAGAGAAGCAGCAAGCACAATTACAATGATAAAACTAATTTGGGTAAAAACTTCGGTCATTTATTCCTCTTTTATTTTTTATATTCCTAAAGTCACAATTTTAATAATAAAATTAGGTATAAAAAGGTTTTTAAACAAACACCGAGATTTTATTAAATAT
>CAZKUJ010000019.1:2131-8678 GCA_964555925.1 Candidatus Woesearchaeota archaeon | reverse complement strand
ATCTATAGATTTTTTGAAAATTTCTTCAGGACTAATTTGGCCGAAAGATTCAATTGTTATAATAAGCCCATCTTTTTCTTCAATTTCAATTTCTCCGTCTCTTTTAGTTATGAATCCTTCACAAACATCTGCGATTTCTCTTTTTTTGTTATCTTTTAGAACAATTTTGTTTCCTTTTTCTTCAATTTCAATTCCAGGGCAAATATCTTTCAGATCCTTGTAAAATTTTTTATCTGTAGTAATTTCTAAAGCATTTCTGTAAAACATCAATCCAGGGGAAAATTTTGAATGTTCAGAACCAGTGCCTAATTTTACCAATGCATTAAGCTTTAATTCTCTATTAGAAGTAAGAAAAGTGAGGGGAATATTCTTATAAACAACTTCAGGGTGTCCTTTCAAATCTCCAGAATAAACAACACACCCACCCTTAACTTCTAATTTAAGTTTTTGGAGTTTTTTGTCTTCTATTTTTTCATTCTTTAGAGGCACAAGCCCAATTCTATGAGCAATAGCTTCATCATTAAGAGCAGAATCATTCTTTATAATCTCAACTTCATCAACAGCATATGTAGGAATATGATTTACATATCTTCTTATAGAATTTGCAACTGTTTCCTCTATATTTGCGATGAAAACAACCGAATTGTCTGTTTTTTCTATTTTTTTCATTTAAAAATTTCTGAATTTTTAGTATTTAAATTATGGTCTTCTTCCACGCCTTCCGCCTTTCTTTTTTGGACCGCCCCTGGGAAATCTTGTCATATCTAAAATATTTAATATTTTAAAACCTCCCCTTGAAAGACTTTTGATTACTGAGTTCGCACCAGGTCCTGGAGCAGGATTTCCTGTTTTTGCTCTTATTCTGAAATATAAGGAATCTACGCCCAATTCTTTCAAATTTTCTTCAACTCTTTTTGCTATAAACATTGCGATTGTTGGATTTGCTTTGAGCCTTCCGTGTTTTGTAACCATGCCCCCTGTAACTTTTGTAAGAGTTTTACCAGACATGTCTTTAACATGAACAATTGTGTTGTTAAAAGACGTATAAATATCTACAACTGCTTCTGCCTTTTTCTTTTCTTTTGATAATTTTTCTTTTGTTTCTTGAATACTTTCCATTTTTAATCTGTTTCTTTTAACTTAACCTCTTTTGTTTTTATTTTTTCCTTTTTTTTCACAGCAATTTTGTTTTCCAAATTCAAAGGAACGACATACGAAGGAGAATCAACAACCCCTTCTCCTACTAATACTTTTTTATGAACTATTAGCTGTCGGGCTTCTTTTGGGGTGTGTGCAAGCTTTTTTTTAACAAGAATAGTTTGAAGTCTTCTTTTTAAATAATCTCTTTTATCTAGAATTAGAACATCCCCTATAGATTTAACATCGAATCCGATATGATTTAATCCCTCGAACAAAACTTTTTGTTCTTCAGGACTTGCAGAAATTAATTTTTTTGCTTTTTCTCGTATCAATTTTATTTTTGCTTCTGCCCTCCAAATCTCTTTCTTATTTTTTAAACCAAACTCTTTTTTTATTCCTGCTTCTTCATTAATTCTTTCTTTATCAAAAGGTCTTTTTGGGCGAGAATACATTTTATGTTTTCGTTTCATTGTGATTTTTCCCTTTCTTTTTAATTCCAATACTTTTGCTCCTATTTCTCCTGAAATTACTTTTGGTCCTTTGGCCCCTTACAGGAAGTCCTGCCGCATGCCGTATTCCCCTATAACTCTTGATTTTCTTCAACCTTTTAATGTCAAAGTCTTTTTGCAATTCAAGAGCTGTTCCTACTAGGTGTTTGTTTTCTCCTGTTTCAAAATCAAATCTTCTATTAAAAATAAAATTCGGAAATTCAGGCTTTTTTATAAATGCGATTATTTCTTTTATTTCTTCATCAGTCAGAGAACCTATTTTCTTATTTTTATCAATTTTAAGGATATTGCAAATAGCATTAGAAATACTCCAAGAGATGCCTTTTATTTTAGTAAGTCCAACATAAATTTTTGCATTTCCTTCTATATCTTCAGAGAGGATTCTAACTACTTTCTCGTCATATTTTTTATCTTCGGATTTTAATGTTGGTTTTTGTTCCATTTTTCAATTAGTCACCCTTTGCGAACAACCTATATCTTTCGAATTCTGTTAATTCTTTTATTATCCTTTTTTCTATTGCTTTTTCAGGATCTGGAAGGTTTTGAATTCTTTTCTTCATTTCTTCAAGGCTTTCAAAAGGTTTTTCTTCTCTTGCCTTTAAAATTTCTTTCATGTGTTTTTTTCCAAAACCTGGAAGCAATTCTATTTGATGTACTCTCTTATTTATTGCTTCAGATTTATTGAAAAATTCAATAAACTCTCCTTCTCTACTCTTGATGGTGTTCTTTATAAATTCTGCGAGCTGGTTTTTGGCAAGTTCGGTAAGCTTTTCACGATGAAGTCTTCCAAGAATGTAATATATCTTGTCCCGCTTTCCCTCACCAATATAAACTTTCTCTCCAATCTCTAAAGAAACCCCTGATCTAGGAACTAATTCCAAAAGAGTGAGGTTCAACTCCCCTATAGCTTGTGCTAAAGGCAGCATTTTTCCTTCTAAGGGATAACCATAGGGTAAATACTCTAATATGACTGCATAATCTTCTTTTCTCATTTTTTTCAGTCATTTTCTTGTGAAAATGATCTAAAATTTATTTCTTTATCTGAATTCTTTGATAGTTTGAAGTATTTTGTTTGCTTCATCGTCGTCAAAACTTACATCATTAAAAATTTTATTTAAATTGTCCTGTCCTTCAGGCATTGTGTCGATTATTTTTGCTATGTGTTCTGGGTTCATCTTTAATAAATCCAGTTCTTCAAGCTTTTTTCTCAACTGCTTAGCTTTTTCTGCGCTGATTTTTGCAAATTTCTTTATAAATTTCTTAAGTCCTGTTTCTTTTTCTGTGTCTTCTTTCAAATATTCAAGAACCTCTGCCATGCTAAGTGGTGTTGATTCGGTTATCATTTTTTTATTTCTATTTTCTTTAAATGAATAGGTTCTATTATGAACCTTTTTTCTCGATTTATTTCTTTTACTTTAACCATATAGGCCCTTCCTCTTTTGCCTTCCACGATTCCTGTTCTCCCTTGAAGTCTTTTAGGAAAACTAGAGGGAATAGACTTTTCCTTTATTACTGCGACCCTATCTCCTTCGTTTAACTCTTGGAAATATCTGCTAAATTGCAGTTTTCCCCTTGTTTTTGAGCTTTTTCCTCCTGCCATAATTTACTCAAATTTACCCTATTTAAAAAACTATCCTTCATAAAGAAATATTGGAATCTCTTGAGAATTTATATTCTCGAAAGATCTTTTGTTGGCCCTATGAGATTAGTTGAAACTAAATCTCCTTTGCTTCTAGCCTCTTCCATATTTTTAATAATTGTGTTAAACATTTTTTCACCCCAAACACCTTTTCCGCATCTAGAGCAAAAGTCAATAACACTTTCATCAGGAATTTCTGCTTTGCAATAAATACATTTTTTTGCCATGTTCTCTTTTTTATTTTTATTTGTTGTTTTGCGGAGTTTTTAAAGATTTGCTCCTACTTTTGGATACAATCTCTTTAAATTTTTAGAAATTTTAACAATTTTTAAATAAGAATTCCTAAGGCAATATTTATAAATAAACCAAAATACTGGTTAGATAGGTAAATTAGAATATATTTCAAAATATAAGGAGCCCAAAATCATAGTTCCAATTCGTTGTTTTAGCTGCGGAAAGCCTATTGGTCATTTATGGGAAGAATTTCAAAAAAGAGTAGGTGAAGGGGAAAAACCAAAAAAAGTCCTTGATGATCTAAAACTCGAAAGATACTGTTGCAGATCAATGTTTCTGGGGCAAGAAGATTATATTGAACTTATAAGCAAATTTAAGAAATCTTAAGCATCTAATTTCTTTTTTTAATTTTCCATCTTGAAGCATAACCGCAATTTTCACAGATAATGCTTTTCATATTATTTCGAATTCTTATTGTTGGATTTTTATAAATCTTAAAACACTTTTTGCAAAAACTCTTTCTTTTTCCTCCAAGTTTAAGATTATATTTCATAGCAAATCTTTTAATTTTTTGAATTTCTTTTGGATTTTTATCTTCTGAATTGTTAAAAAAGTCCCCGATTTTTTTTTGAGCGTCTTTTTTGGATATCTCTTTCTTAGAAATCTTTTGAGCCATATTTCAAAATACGAAAAATCTCTTATTAAGTTTTGTTATTGAAATAAAATCGAAAAAGTAAAGCGAGACAGCACCATTGCTTCGCGTCTTGTAGGACACTAACACAATTGGCGTAGGAAGCTTAACTTCTGTGTTGGGAATCAGAACAGGTGTTTCCAACCTACTATGACTGTCTCAAATACCAGAAAATAAAGGGGTTTATAAATTTTTATGAGTATTTGTTTGATATTTAAGACCCAAAGATCTCCAATAGACAAATCCCAAAATTATTGAAAGCGATGTTGCGATTACAAGAACGGCAACAAGAAGATTTGTATGTGACCTGAAATAAGAATCTGATAATGCAGGAATTCCGAATATAGCCCCGATTGTTCCGGGAATTGCCACTACAATACTGACAATTGTTAAAATGGTTATTATTACTGTAAGACGGCCCATTGTATCATTAAGTTCTTTGTTAGATTGCATTTCTGATCTTGTTCTCAAAGAAGCTATCCGGTATATGTGGCTCCTGCACCTTTCGAGCCAGTATCTTGCTTCTGTGCTCAAAATCTCATAATCAAAATTTATAATTTTAATGTCAAATTGTTTGACTTCTTTTTGTTTTAGAACAATTACTATCTCAACAAGCCCCTCAATCTTATCAGTTAATCTCCTCAAGGCTAAACCTGCTTCCTCAATTTTATCTATAACTGGCCGTGTTTCCAATCCATCCATAATATCTCTTATTCTTAGAAATTGTTCAGAATAATTCTTGAGTGTTGCCCGAAGCATAAGAAAAGTAATCAGGGTGCTTTCACCATCGGATTTTTTTAACAAATGTTTATATTTTTTAAGAGAATTATTAACATTGAACGGAGCGCAAACAAAAATATCCCTTTTAGTTATGGCAGAAAGAATTTTTACGTTTTCTCCATAAAGAGGAAAATAAATAATTGAGAGTTTATCATCGTAATCAAAAAATGGCAATTCAAGTTTAAGCACAGAATCTATGTCTCTTTCTATTTTAGAAGAAATAAGGGCTTTTTTCAGTTCATCAATATTTTCAAATAAACGCATCATTTTAATCCCATTATCTTAAAATTACCACCATGAATTCTGATAGCTTGTCCATTAATTATCGCATCAGCTAGTTTTTTTCTTCCTGATTTAAGTAATCTTGACAGTGTAGACTGGCTTATCTTCATTTTTTTTCCAGCTGCACTTTGTTCCATTTCTTCAGAATCAACCAACCTCATAGCCTCCACTTCATCAAAACTTAAGACAGTTTCTTTTAAATTTACCAAGGGGATGCCTGCTGGTTTAAAATAAGTTACATTCGGCTGAAAAAAAATATTTCTTATTCTTCTTGGTCTTACCATATATGCATTATAATTCATAATTGTATATAAATCTTATTAAAAAATAAAAGAAAAGCAAGAATTACTTAATTTCTTTAAGTCTTTTCTCTATTTCTTGCTTTTCTAATTCAATTTCTTTAAGCTCTGCTTCAAGGATTTTCTTTTCAGTTTCTGGAGTTAAAGCAATAGGTTCTGTATATCCATATCTAAATCCTCTTCCAAATCCTCTGTGCATCCCTCTACCGCAAGGCCCTAAGCCTCTTCCTGTTAAAGGTCCTTGTCCTTGAGGTCCTGTTCCATCAAATCTAGGCATTTTTATTCCCCCGATAGTGTTTATTTAGTTATGAATACATATTCATAATACTATTTAAATCTTTTGTTTTGCATAATTATTCATAATTCTAAGGCAAACAAATTGAATTTTTATTCTAAAGATTTTTATATTGTTTCTAAGTCTTAAAATTAGCGCAGGAGTAGCGAAGTGGTCAAACGCAACAGCCTCAAGAGCTGTTCTCTTAGTGAGTTCGGAGGTTCGAATCCTCCCTCCTGCATATTTTCATTTTATTCCTCCTGTATTTTCAGCCCGGGTAGCTCAGTCTGGATAGAGCGGCGGATTCCTAATCCGTAGGTCGCAGGTTCAAATCCTGTCTCGGGCATTTTGAGTATTCTTGCGATTTTTTTATTTTCGTAAGATTTAAAACATAATCTCTCAATAAGATTAAATAGCGCTGGTAGTTTAACGGTAGAATCACTGGCTTCCAGGCAAAACTACCTTTTGCATATTCATTTTTTGCAGAGAAGATTGCGAAGAGACCAGTTGACCCGGGTTCAACTCCCGGCCGGCGCATTTCATAGATAAAGATTTAAAAAACCAAATGGAAGAAGAAAAAAAGCAGGCCCAGAATGGGCCACCAAAAGAAAAAAAGAAACTTTTTTCTAATTTTAATTATGATAAGTATTATAGGCTGTTCTTTTTTATTCCAATAATAATCCTATTAGCATCTTTGAT
>CAZKUJ010000019.1:0-2031 GCA_964555925.1 Candidatus Woesearchaeota archaeon | reverse complement strand
AATATTTTTGAAATAAAACTATCAGCAGCAGGAATTGCTGCATTTTTGATGCTTGTTGGTTATTCTGTTGATACAGATATTCTATTGACTTCGAGGGCATTGAAATCAAGAGAAGGAACATTAAATTCAAGAATTTTTAGAGCATTTAAAACAGGATCTTTTATGACTTTAACAGCTTTGGTAGCTGTTTTACCTGCTTTTTTTATTGTAACAGGTTTACCTGATTCATTTAGGCAGATTTTTTTAATATTAGCTTTAGGGCTTTGTGCTGATTTAATCAACACATGGTTTACAAACGCTAGCATAATTAAAGAATATTGTAAGAGAAAAGGAATAAATTAAAATGAAAATTGGTTTAAGGATTTGGATATTGATAATTGTTCTTTTTTTGGCATTTTTATCAATTGCCCCTTGGAAAGCTCTTGAAAAAGGAGTCTATATAAGAAGTGTTGAACTAAATTCTTCTGCATTTGAAATGGGATTAAGACAAGGACAGATAATTTCTTCAATAGATGGAAAAAGCATAAGCCATCTGGAAGATTTTAAAGAAACTTTTTCAATAAAAAATTACTCTGGAGAAAATGTAAAAACAATCATAATTACAGATCAAGGCGAATTTATTCTTTTTTCAAATGAATCTCCTGAAATAATTGTTTCAGAAATTCCAAAATCCAATATAAAAACCGGATTAGATTTATCTGGAGGCTCTAGAGCATTTGTTAAAGCTCAAGATAGAGATTTATCTTCATCTGAAGTAAATGATTTGGTAGATGTTGTTAGCAATAGACTTAATGTTTATGGAATATTAGATGTTCAAATTTATCCAATTTTTGATTTAGAAGGAAATAATTTTATGCTTGTTGAAATAGCCGGTGCTACTCCGACTGATTTGAGAGACATGCTTTCAAGCCAGGGTAAATTTGAGGCAAAAATAGGAAATGAAACAGTTTTCATAGGAGGAGAAAAAGACATAGCTTCTGTAAGTAGGGGAGGGCAAGGCGCATACATAGAAACCTGTGCTATTTCAGGAGAGGGTTATATTTGCACATTTAGATTCTCTATTTTCTTAAGTCCAGAAGCAGCCCAAAGACATGCGGACATAACACAGAATATTTCAATTAATTTAACAAATCCAGAATATCTTTCTGAAAAATTAGATTTATATCTTGACGATAAACTAGTTGATAGTTTGTTTATAGGAAAAGATTTGAAAGGAAGAGTAACAACCCAGGTTTCTATTTCTGGTTCAGGAGTTGGCGAAACTCGCGAAGAAGCATATGAAGATGCTGAAAATTCAATGAAAAAACTTCAGACAATTTTAATTACTGGAAGTCTCCCATATAAACTAGAAATAGTTAAATTAGACACGATTTCACCAACACTTGGAGAATCTTTCACAAAAAATATTATTCTTCTTGGAGCAATTGTATTTTTAATAATATCTACGCTTCTATTTATAAAATATAAGAGAATCAAAATTACCCTTTCTGTTATTTTAACAATGTTTTCAGAAGCCTTTATAACTCTCGGGGTGGCTGCTTTTATAAGCTGGAATTTAGATGCTCCAAGTATTGCAGGAATCATTGCAGGAATGGGAACAGGAATAAATGACCAGATACTTATCTTAGATGAATCTGTTTCTAATCGCCATATAAGTTTGAAAGAAAGAATAAAAAGAGCATTTTTTATAATAATCGGAGCTTTTTTCACAATTGTAGCAGCAATGCTCCCCTTGTTCTGGGCAGGAGCTGGCTTGCTTAAGGGATTTGCTCTCACAACAATAATTGGCGTGACAGTCGGAATACTTATTACAAGACCTGCTTTTGCAGAGATAATAAGAAAGATAGGAGATTAAATTTTCGTGTTTTTTCTTTTCACAAACTAGAAATTACCAAAATTTCCGTATAATAAAATTAAATATAATTTCACAAACAATAAAAACATAGAAAACCTCTTTTTTTAATGGATATATCTAAAAAAAATCTAAAAAAAGAATTAAAGCAGGACAAATCAGATATAAAAAATATTTGG
>CAZKUJ010000018.1:0-10133 GCA_964555925.1 Candidatus Woesearchaeota archaeon | reverse complement strand
TTGTGGTTTGTTATGGCTGTTTCAACCCCTACCTTGGTTGCTCCTGCAGATAACGCAAATATAAGCGGAACCTATACATTTAATTCTACAGTTGCGGGTGATAATGCAGCTAATGTTACTTTTTATTGGTGGAATTCTACAGGATCCAGTTGGAAATTGCTTTGTTATAATGAGACTACTGGAGCAGGCCCATTTACTTGTTCTTATGATACTTCTAGTATTCCTGATGGAACAGGTTATACATTTAATGCAACTGCGGAAAATTCAACAGGAACATTTGCTAGCGACAATAATACAGGGATAACCCTAGATAACATAGCCCCGGTAATAACTATGGCCTTGCCTTCTGCAGGCTGGAAAAAAGGAACCATAAATATTCATGCAAATGCAACAGATGCAACAACCAATGTTACAAACTCTACAATGTATTTCTGGTTTGGAAATTCAACAGGAAATTTTTCTGAGACCCTACTTACCTCTTGTCCATATATTTCTGCAGCAATAGGATTTAACTGTTCAGCCACATTTGATACAAGTGATTTAACTGATGGTAATCATACTTTATGGGTTAATGCTTCTGATATAATGGCAACTCCAAATGTAAAGAATCAAAGTAAAACCTTAATTGGAGTTGATAATACAAATCCAACAATAAGTTTGTCTGAATCAAGCTCTACAAGAGCAACAATAACTGTGGGTGTTTCATGTGGCGATGTGACCAGTGGCGTAAACAGTTGTTCTCTTTCAAGTTCTTCTGGAACAGTTTCTGGTTCAACCATTTCTGGTTTAAATTGTGGAACCAGCTATACAATTACTGTTAGTACAGAAGATAATGCAGGAAATACCGCCACTTCTTCGCAATTATTTTCAACAAGGGGTTGTGGAGGAGGCGGACCCGCAATCTCCTCTTTCCCTAAAAAAATTCATTCATGGACTTTAATAACTCCGGGGGTAGCAGCAATAATGAAAGACTTTGATGCTGAGTTTGGAATCAGGCAAATACAAATCGAAGTAAATAATGAAGCACAAAATATCAAAATCACAGTCACAAAATATTCTGCAAAGCCTGCAGAAGTTTCCGTGGCAAAATCAGGAAAAATTTATCAGTATTTACAGATAGAAGACGAGAATCTTGAGAATACATTAGATAAGGCAACAGTTGAGTTTAGGATTGAAAGATCATGGGCTGCGGGTGTTGGACTTGGAAAAAACGATATTGCTGTATTCAGATATAATGAAGCAGAGAATAAATGGAATGAATTAACAATAACTTCAACAGCAGAGGATGCTGTTTACTATTATTATGATGTTGAGCTTGAGAGCTTTAGTTACTTTGCAATTGGTGAGAGGGTCGCAAAAGCAGAAGCAGGCGGTGAAGAAATAGAAAAAGACGGAATTTCTGTCTGGATTTGGATTCTGATAGCTGTTGTTATTATTGCAATTATAGTCTGGCAGATGAAGACAAAAAAGAAATAGATTTCTTATTTTATCAACCAAACTCTTAAAAACTCCACCCTTTTTTTTATTTAATGGATATTATTGCTGATTTACATATTCATTCGAGATTTTCGCGTGCATGTAGCAGCAATATTAATTTTGAAAATCTGGTCAAATGGGCAAAAATCAAGGGACTGCATCTGCTGGGGACAGGAGACTTTACACACCCGATTTGGTTTGAGGAAATAAAAAAAATGCGGGAGGAGAACGGGTTTTATTATTATCAGGATTTTCCTTTTGTTATTACAGGAGAGATATCTCTGATATATACTCAGGAGAGAGGGAGAAGAATTCATTTGATTGTTTTAGTGCCTAATATAGAAACCGCAGAGAAAATAAATTCTTACCTGGATACAAAAGGGAGAAGAGATTATGATGGAAGACCAATTTTTAAAATTCCTGGCGATGAGTTTGTAAGCGAGATGAAAAAAATTTCAGATGCGATAGAAGTTATTCCTGCACATGCTTGGACACCTTATTTTGGAGTTTTTGGGAGCATGTCTGGTTTTGACAGCCTCAGGGAATGCTTCAAAAAAGAGTTTGAGCATATTCATGCAATTGAAACAGGAATGAGCAGTACTCCTGAAATGAATTGGAGAATAGGAGAGTTGGAAGAGAAATCAATCGTGAGTTTTTCAGATGCACATAGTTTTTGGCCTTTTAGGTTGGGCAGAGAGGCAACTATATTTGAGGAAGCGAATTCTTATTCAGAAATTATAAAGCAGATAAGAAATAATTCTTTTATAGGAACGATTGAAACAAATCCTGCTTATGGGAAATATCATTGGGACGGACACAGGAACTGTGGTTTTTCATGCAGTCCAGAAGAGACAGAAAGACTAAAGGGAATCTGTCCTATCTGCAAAAAGGCTTTGACTATTGGAGTTGAGAATAGGGTGGAAAAACTTGCAACTAATTCTGAAGGTTTTAGAGCAAAAAACGCAAAGCCTTTTTACAAAATTTTACCCCTGCATGAATTAATTTCACTTGTTGCGAGAACAGATATGCAGAGCAAAAAAGTTTGGGGGGTCTATAATATCCTGATAAAAGATTTCGAAAACGAATTCAACATTCTTCTTAGAGCTTCGCAGGAGGAATTACTGAAAAAGAAAGTTGATGAAAAACTTGTTGAACTTATTTTGAAAAATCGCGAAGGAAAAATAAGAGTTTCTCCGGGTTATGATGGAGAATATGGGATAGTTATGCTTGGGGAGAAACAAGCAACATTATAATCTTTTATTGTTCAGAATTCCCGTTTCTGGTTTTTATTCTTATAAATTTGTAATGAGCATCAGAAGTTTTTTTATTGCATTTAGGACAATCTGTTTTTAAAGTATAAACCGAGCAAAAAAAACATTTTTTAAGTTTCATGCCAAATGAACAAGATATTCTTTAAGTCTTGGATGGAATGAAGTTGTAAAGTGCTTTTCTACTTCTAAAGGTTTCACCCATTTTAACTCCTTTATTTTGCCGTCTGCTTTCAATTTGCCCCTAATAGCCTCGCAGAAGAAGTAAATCGCCAACAAATCTCTTTTTTCTTCGTATGTTTTAGCGAATACCGCACCTAAATTTTTAACTTCTAATCCCGTCTGTTCTTTGATTTTTTCCTTTAAGCTTTTGTTTATTTCTCCGTCATCACTAAGTCTTCCGCCGGGGAAACACCAAGTTAATTTAGGAACATATGGATCATTTTTTCCCCTGCCTATAAGAACTCTTCTTGTTTTTGGGTCAAAAATTATTCCTAAGATGATCACATTAAATTGGTTTATTTCCATAACATTTCATAAAAAAGCTGGTTTTTAAGCTTTATGATTTTTAACTCTAATGCAAAAAAGAGGAAAGCAAATACTTTTACCTCTTTAGAATACTAAATTCTATTTTTCTATTTTTTGCCTCTTTTTCCAATTTCGCAAGAAGATTTTTAAGCTCTTGATCATCTTTTTTTGCGTCAATAGACTCTTTTTTTAAAGAATATCTACCTGCGGCAAGATATCTTATTTCTACATCCTTTATTTTTTTTAAAAATTCTTTTATTAGATTAATTCCTTCCGAATCTAGGGTTGTTAAAGAAATTTCTTTTTTTAGAACAACCTGTTTTTGTTTCTGTGAATTTAAAATTTCCAGAATCTTTTCTGCATCTTTTTTCCCCACTAAATTTTCAAGTTCTTTTTCATTTTCTTTTGCTTCTTGCAAAAATGTATAAAGACTCCCGTTCTCTTTTATTTTATTAATTATAGGATCTCTTTTCTCACCCAGAACACTTTTTAGTATACTTTCATAACTTTTTTCTTCTTTATATTTTTCTTTAATTTCCTTTTGTTCTTGCTTAGTCACCCTTCTTAGTGATAATTCAATTCGATCACCAGAAATTCTTAGAATTTTACAAACTATTTTCTTTTTTGGAACCACATAATCCCGGATGTTTCTTATTCTTCCTGGAGCAATTTCGCTTGTAACAATACATCCTTCTACTTCTTTATTGTGCAGAGGAATTTTTACGAATACATTGGTTCCGATTATTCTATCTACTGTACAAAGAACTATTTCTCCTTCTTCTAGATTTTGTGTCATGTAGATAGGTACTTTAATCCATTTTTAAGGATTGTGCTCGCGAAATTTTGAAAATTATATGAGAAGAAGCAAAATATTAGATTTTTATAAGTTCTACTTCAAGATTATTTTTCAACAAATCAATAAACTCTTTTTCTTTATCTTTATCTATTACACATCCTGCGGCAAATTCGTGCCCGCCGACTTCCCCCCCTATTTTTTTTATGACGTTATCTAAAATTTCTCTTACATTTCTTCCTGTTTTACCCACATTTCTCAGAGAAACTTTTATTTTGTTTTCATAATAAGCCATTGTGGCTATTATTGTACCTTCTTCATATGAGGAAGAATTTGAAAGAATGCTCGCTATTGTACCTACGATTGTGTCAATTATGTTATCTCTTGCATTAATGATTACAAATCCTTTTCCTTCAATTTTTTTTGTTTCCTTCACAAATTCTAATCCAGAAATGAGGTGTCTTTTGTATTTTGCATATATTTCTTCGGCCTCTCTTCGAATATTTGGAATTTCTAAGCAGAATCTTATGGCTATATCGCTTCTACCTAATCTTGAGCAAGCGTTAATCATTGCGCTTAATTCTCTTGCATCTTCAAGCTTATTGAAAAATTTTAAAAGAAAAATATCTCCTATCATCTCTTTATTTTTTACATTGGGATTTCTTAGCATTATTGCAGTAGTAAGTTTTTTCATTTCTTCTTCATCTAATTCTATGAGACTTTTGTATTTTCCATTTGCAGGCTCTATACCTGCCTCTCTTAATAGTTCGATAACTCCGTATGGATTTCCTGTAATTCCTGGAATATATTGCTGTGATGCATATTCTAGTACTTTATTTACTGGTCTTGTTGATGGATAAAGAAGAAGGCCTTTTTTCTTTTTGACATCTCCTTTTAGAATCTCTTCACCAAGATTTTCCATATAATTTTCCATGATGTCTCCTATCATCCCTAAAACTGCTAATTTTGCAAATTCTATCGCCTCAGAATCAATTTCTTTACAAAAAAGAAAAGCCAAGCCAGCACTACTTATTTTTTCTTTTCCATTAAACCAAGGGTTAATAATTTCAATTTCTTGTGGAACTTCTTGAACGACTTCATGATGATCAATTATAAAAACATTTTTTAAACCCGCCTTTTTAATGTGGTTTAAACTTCCAGAAGCTAAATCTAGAAATAGAATGCTTTTTTCTTTTGAAAGACTATAAATGAAATTTTCTTCAAGGGATTTGACAATCTTTACAGAAAATCTTTTATCTAATTTTTTTAGAACGTGTATTAATATGGCTGCAGACGTTATTCCATCTGTGTCAAAATGACTGACTAAAACTATTTCTTTATCTTTTGTTTTTTCAAGAAATTTCTGAGCTACATATTTTATACTCTCTTTTAAATCTGTCCTCTTTTCCATTTTAAGAATGCGAACTTTAGATTAATTTATGATATTTTTTAATTCTTCTTAGTTTAGCAAATATTCTATTTTTTTCCCTCATTGCTCTTTTATCTTGCTTGTTCTTTTCAAAGTGCTTGTTTATCTTTTCAAGTTTTTTTTCAACATTTGCAATATCAGGAATTTGATATTTTTTATTTTCTTTTAATACTTTAGATATCTTTTCAGAATATTCTTTAGAATGCAAACCCGTTTTTCTCAATTCTTCCCCAATTTTTTCAGCAGTTAAGCCCTTATCTGCAAGATTTAAAATTCTTTTTTTAAATTCTTCAGGCGAAAGTTTCTCTAAAGGTTTTTCTTTTCCGGGTTTTTCTTTGTTTTTTAATCTTAATTTTTTTGGCATTTTATTAGATAAATGGTTTTGTTTTTAAACCTTGTGTGCACTTCAAAAGGTAAACTATTTTAAATCTTAAAAAATTAGTATTTTAATGGGAAAAATCATAGGGGTGATAAGTTTAAAAGGAGGAGTGGGAAAAACAAGTGTTGTTACTTCTCTTGGTTCTGCATTTTCTGAATCTGGAAAAAAAGTTTTGTTAGTTGATGGAAATCTTTCTTCTCCTAGCCTTGGACTTCATCTGAATATAATTGAACCTGAAAAAACTCTTCATCATGTTCTTAATAGAACCATCCGCCCTCGAGAAGCTATCTATGAACATCAAGGAGTTCATGTAATGCCTGCTTCAATATTTAAGAGAATCGAGGTAAATCCACTAAAATTGAAAGACGGAATTAAGAGTTTAAAAAGAAGTTACGATGTTATTATAATTGATTCTTCACCTTCACTTAATGAGGAGACCTTGGCCGTAATTCTTGCTTCAGATGAACTTCTCGTTGTTACTACACCAGATCATCCGACTTTAAGTGCTACAATTAAAGCAATAAAACTTGCAAAACAAAGAGGGACCCCTATTTCCGGTTTGATTATTAATAAAGTTCATGATAAAGACTTTGAAATTTCTTTTGGTGATATTGAATCTACTTTAGAGATACCAATACTTGCAGTAATTCCTTATGATATTAATGTTCTTAAATCTCTTTCAAATATGGAATTCTATACCAAATATAAACCAAAATCAAAAGGAAGTGTGGAATATAAAAAATTAGCAGCTGTTTTAACAGGAGAGAAATATAGGCCGTCTTCTCTTTTGGATTTTTTTAGAAAACTTACTCCAAGTAGACAAGAAATTAATCGGGAAATTTTTTATAGAGAACTTTTTAAGTGAGAAAAAACAAAATAGCCCTGCCAGGATTCGAACCTGGGTCTCAAGGTCCAAAACCTTGAATTCTTGACCACTGAACTACAGGGCTCGCCCACTTTATTCGTTTAAAATTAATCAAACCAAGGCCATTAATTACAAGACATACAAACGATTTATAAGGATTTCTGATAAAAAACTTAATTAATAACTTCCCTTATAACGGCCTCTTTTTTCTACTTTTTTAAATTGCTCTAAGACCTTTTCAGATTCTTTGTATTTTTTATATCCTTTTAGAACTTCTTCAAAAAGAATTTTCCAGTTTTTGAAATGCTTTGCTTCAAGAGCTTGTTTTAAAAGATGCAAATCAACAGCCTTATCCTCAATTTTAGAGCTTATTAATCCAAGCCCAAAATCTACAAAATAAATCTTTAATTTAGGGCTTTTAGGATTTTGATTTAGGATCATATTTGAAGTTGTCAAATCTCCATGAATTATATCTGAGGCATGAAGCTTTGCAATGTCCTCTCCAAGAATTTTACAGATTTCTTTTTGTTTTTTTAATGAAAAATTGTCTAAATTGTCCGAGAGCCTTTTGCCTCTAATATAAGGCATTTTTAGTTTTGAAGAATTTTTAATTAGGGGTTGGAGAAATGGTTTTGGGCAGTTAATAATTTCAGATGCTTTTAAGAGAAGTTTTGCTTCTGACTTTGTTCTCCTTCCTCTTATTTTTTCATCTAACTCGGGAATACGATACGATTTTTTTACTCTATCTTTGATAATAAAATTGTTCGTAAGAATTATTTTTGCTTCTGCACCAATTTGGATAACTTTTTCTTCCATTCTATTTCTTCCAGTTTGAAATGATTATTCCTAAAGAAATCAACATGCTAAAATCTATAATCAGACAGTAATCGCAATAAGCATTTAATACAAATTGCTGTACATAAAGAAAATATAATGCAAAAATAGAGCCAAATATTACAGCCAAATGAATAAAATTTTTTTTAATTTTTTCTGGTTTTTTTATTTGAAAATAAATCAATACAATTAAAATGGAGAAAATCGCAATTCCATAATAACTATTTTGTATGCCTATGGTGTAATTATACTTTGAAGTATGGACTATGCTGCAACTTTTTCCTCCAAGAAGACATTCTCCTGAAGAATCTTGGGGAAGGGAAAGAGATATAGAACTAATTAAAGAAAGAATTACTAATACCAAAATAATCTTGTATTTTATGTTTTTCATGTTTTATTCCAATAATCTTTATAAATCCAGTATTTATATTTTTTTCATGAGCGACCTTATTAAAAAATTGCTTGTGCCAATTCTAATAACAGGCAGTTTAATTTTATCTAAATCGCTTTCTAATTCTCAATCTGGAGAAATTCCCAGTTCAAACCGCAATTCAAAGTTGACAAATATAGTTTTGAAAGAAGGCAATTCTATGTTATCTATTAAAGAGATTTTAAAAAAAGAAGGTTATCTAGTGGAATCTCTAAATGAAATTTATGAACCTGAAATTGAAAAAGCACTAATTGCTTTTCAAAAAATGCACAAATTAAAACTTACTGGAGAAATAAATGAAGAAGTGCTTTTAGCTATGAAGAATCCTATTAAACCAGAGCCGAAGTACAAGAAAGAGGGGTTGTATATAGAAGTTGATTTGAGCAATCAATTGCTTTATTTGGTGGAAAATGCAGAGATTCAAAATGTTCTTCATGTTTCTACAGGAAAAGAGGGAGCTCGAACACCAAGAGGGGTTTTTGAGGTGTATGCATTAGAAAAAAACGGATGGAGAATGAGTGTAAATAGGCGAGGAGAAACCATGGGAATTCTATATAATCCAATAAAATTTTATAAAACATATTATATTCACGGTTCAGATTCTGTCCCTCTTTATCCCGCTAGTACAGGTTGTGTAAGAGTAGAACCGTATCACGCTGATTTTCTTCAAGAAAAAGTAAGAATAGGCACAGAAATAATAATTTACTAACTTTTTTAAAATCTAAGTTTTTTTCCAAATTTCCTTGCAAACTTTTGTAATTGCTTTTGACTTAATCCTTGAGACATTTCAAGATTTCCTCCTGATTTCATTATATCATTTAGAAGTTTATATTGTTTAATAAGAGAACGAACCTCGCTCGTTGAAACTCCTGCACCTTTTGCAATTCTTTGCATTCGGGAGGTTTGTTTTTCAAGAATTTCGGGATTTTCTTTTTCATTTTGTGTCATAGATTTTAGAATGTGCTCCCATTTTGAAATTTTAGCCTCTTGATTTTCAAGAAGATTTTCTGGAATTTTTTCTTTTACTTTAGAAAAACCAGGAATCATACTTTTTATTTTATCAAACCCCCCTAGAGAATTCATCGATTTAACCTGTTCTACAACATCTTCAAGTGAAATTTTTCCTTCAGAAATCTTTTTCTGCATTTTCTTCTGACTTTTCTCATCACTTACTGATCTTATTTTCTCAAGAAGTGCTTCAAGATCTCCTTTTCCGAGAAGTCTCGCTAGAAATGATTTTGGATTAAATTCTTCTAAGTCATTTATTTTCTCCCCTGTCGCGATAAAATAAACAGGAGCTTTTGTTTCAGCACATGCAGTCAAAGCCCCTCCCCCCCTTGCTGTGGAGTCCATTCTTGTAATTATTACTCCAGAAATTTTTATTACTTCGTTAAACTCTTGAGCTTGTTTTTTTGCTGCCTGTCCAATATCTGCAGGAATTACCAGAATTGTTTCTGTGGGATTTATTTCTTTTTCAAGTGCTTTTATTTCTGCTATAAGAACTTTATCTAGAGTGTGACGGCCAGCAGTATCTATAAGGACCAGATTATAATCTTTAATTTCTTCTTTAATCTTTTTCCATACTTTTGTCGGATTCTTTTCTGAAAGATCTATAAAATAGGGCATTTGGTGTTCTTTTGCAAGCTGTTTTAACTGTTCAGGTGCTGCGAGCCTATGCGTATCAAGACCAACAAGAGCGACTTTATGCCCTCTTTTCGCAAAATAATTTCCAATTTTTGCAACAGTCGTAGTTTTTCCACTTCCATATAAGCCAAGAAGCATAATTCGATTTTGTTCGTTTTTTTCTCTTTTAATTTTTAATTGTTTATGCTCTCCAAGAATATTTTCTAATTCATCATGCAATATCTTGATAATGTGCTCTTTTTTCTCTATTCCTTTGATTCTTTCATCAAGAGCGGTTTTCCTCATCTTATCTGAAATCTGCTTTACAAGCATAATATTCACATCTGCTTCTATTAGCGCTCTTTGCAAATCCTTGATAATCGAATCAACTAAATCTTTATCAAGAAATATAGCATTAGCTACCTTATCTGTTACTTTTCTTAGTATTTCTCCTAATTTTTCAAACATATTAAAAAAAGGAAATTTACAGTTAATAAATTTGTGGTTT
>CAZKUJ010000017.1:0-10294 GCA_964555925.1 Candidatus Woesearchaeota archaeon | reverse complement strand
CCCCCACATTACGAGTGTGGTGCTCTAAACCAACTGAGCTACGGAAGCGCACTTCCCGATAAATTCTTAAATCTCTTCTAGAAACCTAAGGATGTTTATGTTATAAAATTTGTTAATTAGAAATCTTCAACTAAATAGAGAAACTCTTCGGATTAAATGCATTAAAAAAATTATCCGAAGAGCGCACTAAGTCCTTCTGCCGCAGCGACCTTTTTCTCTTCCTTTGGTTTTTCTTCTTTCTTTTCTTCTTTCAGAGCTTCTTTTGCACTTGGTGCTGCTGTCATCAAGCTAGCACTTTCTAATTCTTTGTCTATATTTACACCCTTAAGGCTAGCTACCAGAGACTTTATTTTTACCTCTTCAATTTCTGCACCAGTAGCTGCAACAACTTTTTTCAAGTTGTCTTCATTGATTTCTTTGCCTAATTTGTGCAATAAAAGCGCTGCATACACATACTCCATTTTATGCCTCCATTCTCATTTTAATTGATAATGAAATCATTTTGTTATTTTTGAACTTTCTTCTTCTGAATTTAATTGAACCTCTTCTTCCTTACTTTTTTCTTCATCTACTTTTTTTTCTACTTTCAATAAATTTTCAAGTGCTTTTTCCCGAACTCCTGCCTTTCCGATTAAAAAGGTAATAGTTTCTTCGGTTGTGTATCCTATTTCAACAGCAAAAGGCAGCGCCTTGCTAAACGCGATTTTTAATTTATTCTTTGTTTCTTTTCTGTCTACTTTGATACCAACATATATTTTCTTTTCTTTTGTATCAAATGCGGCAATAGGCACAAATCCGATTGAAAATGGTTTGATGCCCATTTTACCCATAATTTCTGCGGCAGCCCGAGATATTTTTTCTCCTTTTTTAACAATTACTTTTGTTTCTTTGATATGAATCTTCCCTTTCTCTATCTGTATTTGAATTCCTAATGCTCCAAGCTCGCTTATTGCAGGGCCAGGAACAAAATCAGTTGGACCAGCAGGAATTTCAATATCTTCTGTTGCTTCTTGACCGGGCTTAGCTTTTGCAGGAGTTTTTTTATCCATTAATTCTAAAGAAAGCTCAAAAGCTTCTGCATCTGAAAAAAGAATTGCAGAACTTTCTCCTATTTGTTCTTTAAGCTTTTTTACAGTTTCATCTCCAGAAGAATCTATTGCCTTGAAGATTAAATTTTTCTTTGGAAATTTGACTATGGCCTTGCCCCTTAGATTTTTCATAATCTCCTGATACTGAGAAGCAGGAATGTTCTTTATAGAGGCCACCATTATTGTCCTCTTATTTTTTATAAATTCCACTAATTCTGAAACAGCTTTTATTTTCTTTTGAGGAATTTTTGAACTTTTTTTTCCAGTCATTTTATAAATATTTTTTGAGGTTTAGTCATAGTGAATTTTAATTCCAAATTCTTTACATTTTCTTTTCCTTTGATAAGTGCCTTTATTACTGCATTATAAACACCCAGAACATTTTCAATAATTTCTTCATCTTTCATGCTTTGCTTTCCAATAGCAAGTTTTACACTTGGTTCTTTCATTTTTACTCTCAAGCTGGAATTTATTTTCTTTTTAAGCTCATTTATGCTCTTTTCATTAATTTCTGCTAGAATTCCTAAATGGGGAGAAGGCATTTTTCCTGCGGGTCCTAGAGCTCTTCCAAAAGTTGTAGCAATTTTTGGCATAAGACTTGCCTGAGCAATGAAAAAATCAAATTTTTTTACAATCTTCTTCAGGCTTTTTTTGTCAGCATATTTTTTGAATTCTTCAGGAACGATAGTCTCAATGTTTTTGTTTTTTGTTTCAAGAAATGCGCAAATTTTTTTCTCTTTAATCCTAAATGGAATCTCTACAAAAAGATTTATCTGGTTTTTTTTAGGGTCGAATTTTTGCAGATTTATAATTAAATCTACTGTTTGGTCAAATTTCTTTTCTTTATTTTTTCTTAGTTCAGACAATGCAACCTTTAGACTTTCTTTTAATTCCATTTTCCAAAATTTAATCCTGTTTTAATGATAAACCTCCCACATTATGCGCCAGCACCATAGAATATATGCGCCAACGATGTGGTTCAATCGGTATTTTTTAGAGCTAAAGTCAGTTTATAAATCTTATTACAACAATACTTATAAACAATTACTATTTTTTTCTGCAATGGAATTTATCACTTTATTATCTAAAGGAAAAGGAACCTGGGGCCAGGTTTCTGGTTTAATAAAATACGGAGATTGGGAAAAAATTATTCTTATAGGAGATGCTTTTGCAAAAAAGTTTACTGCAGAAAAAGAATTTGAATTCATTGAAGTAGATCTTGACAAAAAACTTTTAGATTTAAAAGACGAATTCTCAAAAAAGTTAAAGGGAAAAATTGACGGAACAGAGGTGGCTTTAAGCATTGCTTCTGGAGACGGAAAAGAGCATATGGCCCTTGTTTCTGCCCTGCTAAATCTTCCTGTTGGAATTAGATTTGCGGCTCTGACAAAAGAGGGTGTAATAGATCTTTAATAATCTACGTCGGTTTACTTCGCGAATTTAATTCGCGTCGTGTGAAACACGTCGGAAGAAGGTGCAATAGATTTGTAAAAGAAAAATTTCTTATATTCTTATCTTAAGAAAGATATGGCCCAAAAAGCAATAAGCAAAAATAATATAAATATAAAGAATTTTGTCGAAAGTACAAAGACTTTTTTTGCGATTTTTTCGTTTTTTGTCAAAGAAAGAACAGTTAGATATAGGAATCTTCCACCATCAAAAATTCCGACTGGAAGCATATTAATCAATGCTACACTTATACTAATTAAAACAAGCCACCATAATAAATTGTAAATAAAAATACTAACTCCGTCAAATTTTGGTTCATAATACACGTTTGGTTTCTTAAAAGAAAGTGTGTCTATAATTTTTCCAAAAAATCCACCTTTTTCTTGGGATAAAAAAGCAATTCCAAGCCATGCAGTTCCAGGAGCATTTGGATTTTCTTCGAGGATTATTTTATTTTCTACAATTCCTTCTTCGTATATTGTTTTCACAATAATCTCATCACCAGGGGAATGTTGAGAGAGCTCTTCAACTAAAATATCTGTGTTGTAAATTTTAACTCCATCAATTTCAATTATGATGCTGCTTAAATTTGCCTTAATAGCAGGAGCAGAATCATATACAAAGAGTTCTTGTTTATTATCCTGAATTTCAATCAGTTCTTTATTCACAAAATAATTCCTATTATCAACACTTAGATTGTTTATTTCGGTTTCATCTAAAAGCCCTAAAAATTCTGAATAAGTTGGATTATTGACTGTTATATTATTTATTGATGTGATTCCTGCAATAGATACGGCAGAAATTGCATACTCGTCATATATGATTCCTGAAGCAGAGAAAGAGGAAAAAAAGAAAAGAACTAAAATCCCAAAAAACAAAATTGCTGTAAGAATGTTTGCAAAAGTTCCTGCACTAAGAATGGCTCTTTGTGCAAAGTTTTTCCTTTTTTGCATGATTTTTTCATCAAGCTCAACAAAAGCAGCTAAAAATATTGGAAGAAAAAATGGAAAAAATCCAAATCCTGTTTTTTTTATCTTTACTTTGTTGTATGCCGCAAATATTCCATGAGCCATTTCATGAGTTATTGCTATAATCGCTATGATAATTATCCAGTATGTAAAATAAAATGGAGGCAAAAATTCTAATTTGAAAATTTGAGGTAGATATGGAACAAGAGGCATTATTGGCGGCACTTTAATTGCTTTTACCGCGCCTGGAACAAAAATATAAATTTTCACAATAGTGTAGACAAGATAAAAAACACTAATCATTAGGACATATCCGCACCCTACAGAAAGGTAACTAAGAACTTTCATAGTTTTAGGATATTTATTTCCGATACGATTAATTAGCTTTATTCCCCAGTTTGTTCGATAAAGATAAAGAAGCCCTTCTTTTTTTAGATTGTTTCTTTTCTTAAAGAGAAAAAAAGAAATAAACGCTAAAAATAATACTAAAAAGATTATATCATATACGACAGGATTCATGTTAATTTATTTTCTCTTCAAGGGGCGAAATGCTTTTTTTTGGCACTTTCTACACCTTACTTTTCCTTTTAAAATTTTTTGATGATCTGCTCGAATTTTAGATTGACAATTTTTGCAAACAAACACATTTTTAAAAAGTCTATTCTGAGCCTCAATTATTTTTGCCATTTTTCAAATATTTCTAAATTTTTCTTTTAATTATAGTTCTTCCTTCAATATCCCAATACTCTACGTTGTCTGTCCCCTTTAATTCAGATTCTAAATCTTTTGGACAAGCAATTTCAATTGTTTCAAAACTTTCAAGATCCATAATGCTAGCCTTTTCTCCTATTGAAAGTATTTGGCCTTTTCTCTTGTTTATCATCGGAACCTCAAATCTTTCGTGTCCAGGAGCCACAAGAATCTTTTTAGAATTGTTCATTATGCCTATTGCTTCTATTCTGGCTTTTGATGATCCGTGTTTTCCTGTTTTGCTGATATCAATTTTTTTGACAGTATAGGGCTCTCCTTCAATCAATATATTTGTTCCGACTTTAGCTTCTGTAGCATTTATTATTTTTAAAACCATAATTAGAAAAGAAAGAAGATATTTAAAAAGGTTTACTATCTCTTTTTGAAATTAGCGCAAACAAAAATTTAAAAACATCCTCTTAATTTTTTCTTTATGGTTTTAAAAGAAAATTTGCTCAAGCATAGCCAAATAAAAGAAAAAGATTTTATTGAAATAGATTTCACAGGAAAAGTTAAAGACGGAGAAGTTTTTGATTCAACTTTGAAAAATGAACTAAAAAATGTAAATAGTGAGCAGAATTCAAAAGTAGAAGCTAAACCATTTATCTTTTCAATCGGACAAGGCATGTTTCTTAGGGCTTTGGATGAATTTTTAATCGGAAAAGAAGAAGGAAAAACCTACACAATTGAATTAGAACCAGAAAAAGCTTTTGGAAAAAGAAGTGCTTCATTTATACAAAGAATCCCAACAAAAATTTTCAAAGAAAAAAGAATTACTCCTTTTGTCGGAGCGATTTTTAATTTTGATGGCAGAATAGGAAAAATTATCGCGGTTTCAGGAGGAAGGGCAATGGTTGATTTCAACTCTCCCCTCGCAGGAAAAATAGTGATATATGAAATTAAGATTTTAAGAAAGATTGAAAATCTTTCAGAAAAAATAAAAGCTCTTAATGAATTTTTCTTTAGAAAAGATTTGGATTTTGAGGTAAAAGAAAAAAAATTGATATTTTCCGCAGACAAAGATTTCGCAAAAATTATTGAATTATTTAAAGATAAATTTAAAGAAATTTTGAATTTAGCTATTGAGGTAAAAGAAATAGAAAAAAAGGAAAATAAATTGAAAGAAGAATAAAAAATCACAATAATACTTATAAATGTAATTCGATTATTTACTCCATGAACGAAATTTACAATAACGCTTCTTTAGAAGTAAAAGAAATTGATAAGGAACTTGAAGAACTCATAAAAAAGCAAACAACAAAAATAAAAGTTGTTGGTGTTGGCGGAGGCGGAAATAATTCTTTGAGTAGAATGAGAGAAATTGGAATAAGAGGAGGAGAGCTTATAGCTGTTAACACAGATGCCCAGGATCTTTTGTACACCAATGCTGATTATAAAATCCTTATCGGCAGAGAATTAACCCAGGGTCTTGGTGCAGGAAGCAACCCTAAGATGGGAGAAGAAGCAGCAAAGGAATCAGAATCAGAGATAAAGAAAAAACTTTCTGGAAGCGACATGGTTTTTATAACCTGTGGCTTGGGAGGAGGAACAGGAACAGGGGCTGCACCAGTGATAGCATCTATTACTAAAAAATCCAATGCGCTGACTATTGGAGTTGTTACACTTCCATTTACAATAGAAGGAAAAAAAAGAAATGAAAATGCTATGAATGGTTTGGAAAAACTGGAAGCAATTGTTGATACGCTCATAGTTATTCCTAATGATAAACTTCTTGAACTTGCTCCAGAACTTCCCTTGCATACGGCATTTAAAATTGCTGATGAAATTCTTACAAACGCAGTTAAAGGAATTACAGAATTGGTAACTGTTTCTGGTTTGGTTAATCTTGATTTCGCAGATGTAAGGACTATTATGTCTAATGGTGGGGTTTCTTTGATTGGAATGGGGGAATCAGATAGCACAAATCGAGCTATGGAAGCTGTTGAGAAAGCAATTAACAATCCTCTTTTAGATGTCGATATATCAAATGCTTCTGGAGCTCTTGTAAATATAGTTGGTGGAAATGATATGAGTCTTGATGAATGCAAGTCCATAATAGAAGAAGTTGGAAATAAGCTCAGTCCTGAAGCAAAATTAATATGGGGGGCACAAATTTCAGCAGAAATGGATAAATCAATAAGGGTTTTGCTCATAGTTACAGGAGTGAGAAGCTCACAAATTCTCGGACACGGAGAAACAATTGAAAGCATAAAACATCGGGAAATTGAAGAAGAGCTGGGAATAGAATTTTTTGAATAATATGGCATTAACTAATCTTGAAACAGCATTGGAAGTACCATTAAGAAGATTTTTTGTTTTTGAAAGAAGAAAGAAATTAGTTTTTGATGGAAAGCCAGGAAGAAGCGAATTTTTTAGTGATAGTATTACATATGGTTTAGAAAAAGGATTAATATATAGTGCAAAAACCACGGAAAAAAGGCACCGACAAACAATCGAGTACAAATTATCTGAAAAAGGGAAAAAACATTTTGGAATTAATAATTAAGAATAATTCAGAAAAACTATTGATTAATGTTTTTGGGTAAGATTTTAAAAACCCTTAGCTTTTGTATAAAATATGACAAAAATTAATGATCTAAAAGCATTTGTTGCAAAATCAAAAAGAGTCTGGCTCGTCCTGAAAAAACCAACAAGAAAAGAATATGAAATGATAGCAAAAGTTTCTGCTATAGGAATTGTATTGCTTGGAGTTCTTGGTTTTATAATATCTTTAGTTATGAAGATATTCGCCTAACCCGAGAAAGTATTTCTATCGGAAATTTTATAAACTCAAATTATTAGATTATTCTAACTGCTTCTTAAATAGTTAAGGAGTAGAGGGAATTATAAAAAATTCCAGAAAATTAATATATTAAATTAGTAATAAAATTGTTAAAATGATTTTTATAATAAAGGTTACAACAAATAAGGAAGAGAAAGCTGTTGATATGGTTTCTGCGAGAGCAGAAAAAAAAGCACTTGAAGTTTTTTCTGTTTTAAGACCCCATGGATTGAGAGGGTATATTCTTGTTGAAGCAGAAGACCGTGAAAGTGCTGAAGAAGCTGTTTTCAATCTGCCTTATGTTAAGGGAATAATTGGAAAAACAATTGGCTACGAGGAAATAAAAAATATGATAGAGCCTTCAATATCAAGCATTTCAATAAAAGAAGGAGATATCATTGAAATAATCGGTTCAACCCTAAAAGGAGAAAAAGCAAAAGTTTTAAGAGTTGACAAACAAAAAGAAGAAGTTGTTGTTGGTTTGCTTGGAGCTGTTGTTCAGCTACCAGTAACAATAAAGATAGATAATGTTAAGGTTATAAGAAGAGAAGAAGAAACAGAAGAAGCATAAAATTCAAAAAATAAATACTTAAGAAATAAAATCAAAAATGCAAATTAAACTATTGGTTGAGGGAGGAGAAATGAAGCCGGGTCCTGTGCTTAGCCAAAAGCTTGGACCAGTAGGCATTCCAATGAATTTAGTTATTCAAAAAATTAATGACGCAACTATAAATTTTAAGGGAATGAAAGTTCCAGTAGAATTAAATGTAGATGCTTCAACAAAAAATTTTGACATAAAAGTTTTCTCTCCACCTGTTTCAGAGCTTTTAAAAAAAGAATTAGGCATTGAGAAGGGTTCAGGCGAGCAAAAAAAGATTAAAATCGCTAATGCTTCCATAGAGCAAATAATTTCTGTAGCAAAAACAAAACTTCCAAATCTTTCAAGTAAAAATCTAAAAGCAGCGGTTAAGACTGTTTTAGGAAGTTGCATAAGTTTAGGAATTATTGTAGAAAATAAAAGCCCTAAAGAAATTATAGCGGATATTGATAATGGAAAATATGATTCTGAAATATCCAATGAAAAAACCGAAACTTCTAAGGAAAAAATAAAAGAATTGGATGAATATTTCTTAAAACTAAAGGGAGAACAAGAAAAGATTCTTAAACAAGAAGAAGCAGCTAAAGTCGCCGCCGAAGCTGAGAAGACTGTAGAGACGAAAACAGAAGTAATTAGCGAAGAAAAACCTAAAGAAAAAATAAAAGAAAAGAAATAATTTATAAACCGATTGCTCCATTTCTTTCAAGAGGGGGATGTGGGCCAATCTGGTAAGCTTCCAGGTTTGGGACCTGGCGATCTGGGTTCAAATCCCAGCATCCCCATTTTACAATATGTCAACGAAACTCAAAAAAACAAAATCTGCAGGGCGTTTTGGAGCTAGATATGGAAAAAGAGTTAGATCTAAACTAATTGCAGTAGAAGAAAAGCAAAGACTAAAGCAAGTCTGTCCTATTTGTGGAAAAAAAGGATTAAAAAGATTTTCAAAGGGAATATGGTATTGTAAAAAATGTGATAAAAAATTTGCCTCAGATGTTTACTATCTTGAAGGGCAAAAATTTTAAGAACTTAAAATAATTAATACAAATAAATTTCAAAAACCTAAAAATTAAATAAATACAGGAAATTCCAATGCCGACTTATAAATGTTTTAAATGTGAAAAAAAAATTCAGAGCGCTAATCTTGAAAAGAGATTTATATGTCCTTACTGCGGCTGCAAGATTTTTTATAAGCCCAGAACAAAAGTCAAGAAAGTGAAAGCTATTTAATTATATTCTAAATGAAAGAAACAAAAGACAAAGAAGAAAAAATTCAAGAATTTCATATTCTTGAGCAGAATTTACAAAATTTGCTTCTTCAGAAACAAGCTTTTCAGATGGAGCTTTCAGAAACAGTAACAGCTAAAAAAGAAATCGAAAAATCAGAAGAAGTTTTTAAAATTGTTGGGCAATTAATGATAAAAACAAACCAAAATGAGATGAGAGAAGAGCTCTCGAACAGAGAAAAACTTCTCGAATTAAGAATTAAATCAATAGAGAAGCAGGAAACTTATCTAACAGAGAAATTAGTGGCGTTAAGAAAGGAAATTTTTTGAGTATTTTTCTATTTTCTAGCTATATCCAAAAATTACATTTTTTTATCTTCCGACGGAAACATATGTAAAAAACTTACGAAATCTTTATAAAGATTAACAAGTTAAAACTAACATGGTTTTTAACAAAATAAAAAGGGCATTTTCATCCAAAGGTAGGGGAGATGAGTTTAATGAGGAATATATTGAGATTGATTTGGGTAAAAAAGAGCATGACAGCAAGATTTTTGTCAAGCTTTTTACTCTAAAGGATTATGATAGTGTAAATGATATACTTAATGCTTTAAGAGAGGGGTATACAATCGTTATTGTTGACATAAAAACTCTTAGGCAGAAGGATTCAATTGAGCTTAAAAGAGCTGTTTCTAAAATAAAGAAAACAGTTGATGCTCTTGAAGGAAACATTGCGGGTTTTGGTGAGAATATAGTAATAGCAACACCTTCTTTTGCAAAAATTCAGAAAGAAGAGCCTGCAAAAAAGAAGGAAGAAAAAAGGCATCCTTTTGATTAATCCTATTTATTATATGCTTCTTTGGATTATATGATTCTTTGGATATTATATCTTAGCTATTGAAAAAACATTTTTTAGTGCTGAAATAATTGTTGCTGGCACAAACAAGGCTAAAAGTGCTGCAAAAACAGCTGAAACAGCATCACCAACTCCGATTCCTATTAAGGACCCCCTTACACTATCCATTCCGAATTTACTGACAATAACTAAAGCAGTGCCTGCCCATAAAAATGTCTGAGAATCTTTTTCAGGAACATTTACAAAGCCAATAATTAGACCAAGAAGAACAAGTATTCCGTAAATTTGCGCGCTATATCTTATAGCATTAGGAATTGAGAGAATTGTTGTGGACAATCCAATTAAAACAGCAAGAATAACTCCTATAAGAAATGCCCATGCTCCTATAGAATTCTCTTTAGACTTAATTGTCATTTTATTTTTACACTCTTTATTTAATGCAATCCAATAAACATTAAAATGAAGATTTTTAATTATATAAATTTTCTCTTTTTGATTAAATCCCTGCAAGAGTTTTAAAAATTATATTGAAAAACTATATCTTTAACAACAGAAATCTTTATAAATCATCCTAACTCCA
>CAZKUJ010000016.1:8118-11867 GCA_964555925.1 Candidatus Woesearchaeota archaeon | reverse complement strand
GGAGATAGTGTTTTGCTGGATTATAATAAAGAAATAAATGAATTTCACTATAAAGAATTAAGTCTAAATACTTCTTCCTTGCAGTGCAACACTTCTTATGTGATTTATCTAGAAGTTGAAAAGATAAATGAAACAGATTGCAATTTAACAAATAATTATGCTCAAAGAGAAATTTTCATTTTGTGTGAAGATGATGAAGATTATGACAATGGAGACGATGATGATAATGGAGATGGGGATGATGATGGTGATGATGGAGATGATGATGGTGATGACGATGATGGAAATGGGGGAAATTCAGGAAGCACAAAAGCAATTCCAAATTTTTTAGAATGCAAAGATTGGAGCTCTTGCATTAATGGAGTTCAAACAAGAGTTTGCAGTGAAGTTTATGGGTATGCTTATTACTTAGATTTCACAGAAACAAGAGCTTGTGTTTCGAATTTTGTTCCTTTAGCATATAATACTGATTTTAGTGAATATTTTTCAGATTCATCTGGAGTACAGATTGCAGAAACAGATTCTAATTCTTATATCCAAGAAAAGAAATTTTCACTAAGCTCATTTGTTCCTTCAGGAGGATTTATCTTTATTACATTCGGGCTTATAACTTTGTTAATCTTATTGATACTAATTTCTTTTCTGAAGAAAAAGTATTCTGGTGCGTAAAGTTGGCTTTTAGATAAATATTTAAGTTTTATTCTTCTTTAAACGAAATGGATAAGGGTATCTTGACTTTTCTTTTCGTTTTAGTTTTTTTGATTGTTATTACTTTAATTGTAGAAAAGAACAAACCAAAAAGAAATTGGGTTACTTGGTTTGGAATTATTTTAACTTCTTTTATTAGTGCAGGATTTATGGCAAGCCTTCTTTCAGGAACCTTATTGCAAGAAGGTTCTGAATATTTAATAGCAATGATTTCTCTTTTTGTTTTGGGCATATATCTTATTTGGAGAAAACCAAAAAAGAAATAATAAAATGGGAATTTTTTACGGGTTATCTGAAAAAAAGAAAGAGTAACAGAGTTAAAATTATAGATTCTGATGGTTTATCTTATAAGGATGGTGTTGGAAGAGGTTACTACAGATTAAAGAGAACTTATAATAAACAAAAGCTTTCTAATTATATTAATGGAAAAAGAGTCGAAATTTGGGAGATAGTTTATTGGGCAAATGATGCAGTTTAGACAGACAGTCCCTTTTTATTAGGTACCCGAAGTTTATATATTTCGGGGCCCGAAAGATAGTTTTAAAAGAGGTAAAATAGTTTAATTTGTATGAATCTCCAGGAAGTAGAGATAGAGAATTATAAAGGAATCTCTAACCTCAAATTTAACCCTAAAAAACTCAATTTAGTTATTGGTAAGAATAATACCAGTAAGACAAGTGTTATAGAAGCGATTGATTTGTTATTTAATAATGAGAAAATTGAAAATAGAAATATGAACTCTTACTTTAATATTTATTCAAAAGAAAAGATTATCAAAATTTCTTCTAAAGTTGAAGACAAAAAAGAGATGATAGAATTAAGAGAAGCCAGAGAAACTGATATAATAAGTGCTTTTAGAAAAGATTTGATTAATAATTTTCTAGAAAATTTGCGTAAAAAGAGTAATCAAAAATTTGGAGACCTCTTGACAAAAGAATTAGAAAAGGTTATAGAAAATAATATAGACCAAAATCTTAGAACTTTTCTGATTAAGAATTCTTTAATCTTAATGAAAGATAATAAAGAAGAA
The DNA here is from genome assembly GCA_964555925.1 of Candidatus Woesearchaeota archaeon. GTDB lineage: Archaea > Nanobdellota > Nanobdellia > Pacearchaeales > GW2011-AR1 > ASMP01. The sequence continues at coordinate 10,129 of CAZKUJ010000016.1, read as the reverse complement.
GTATACTATGGAATTTATGATTTTATGTTGGTTGAAAAAATTGAAGAACTAATAGAGAGTCTTTCTGATTACATCTTGGAAAGATTACCAAAAGAGTCTCAAAAAGAGTACACAAAATATTTGGGGTATGCTTCAGAAAAAACACTCTTCTCTACAAGAGGAATATTAAATGAAAGAATGAAAATTAAAAAAGATAAATCAGTATTATATATAGATGAAAATTCTTTAATCACTGATTTAAGGAAATCTTTTGCTCAAAGGAAACCAGAAGATTCAGAAAAGTTACATAAGGTTAAGAAGATAATAAAAGAAAAAAAGTTAATAGAGAATTTTGAAGATTTAGACTTTGATAATGTACTTTTTTTAACTAACGATGGGATAACTAACGCTCACTCTTTTATGTTTTTAGGTGATGGAATTAAATCTATAATTGGCTTTTTGTGGAAATTCTTAGATAAAATAGACAATAAAGTTATTTTATTTGATGAACCAGAGACACATATGCATCCAGGTTATTTAAAGCAGTTAATCAATTTTATAATAGACTTTTCTCAACAAATGAATATACAATTTTTTATAGTTACTCACAGCCCAGATTTTTTAGATATAATTTTTTCAGATGATTTAGAAAAAGAAAGAATTGAATATGTTCAATCTGAACTTAGTATATTAAAGATGGATAAAATTAATGAAGAGACTGGGGCCGAATGCTTTGATTACAAAGAAGCTAAGGAAACAAGAGAGGAACTCTATCTTGATTTAAGGGGTGTTTAAATGAAAAAGATAATCTTATGTGAAGGTAAATTTGACGGAGTTTTTATGAAAATTCTTTTGAATAATCTAAACATCTCAGATGATGAACTAAGGCTTTTTGATATAGAAGAGGTTCCAAAAGAGAAAAGGATGAATATTGAAACTGCTGAATTGGAAAGATTCATTTGCCCAAGAAATAATAGAAAAATCCTTGTTAAAATGGAAAACGGAAAGCACCACGCCATAAGGATTTATTCTTCTATTATGCCTTATTGTGCTAAAGAAATAAATAATTGTTGTCTAATGATTGACTTAGAAAATGGGAAGGCTCAATCAAGATTAAAAGAAATAAAAGAAAAATTAAGATATTTGAGAAGGGCAAACCCTTTAGAGATTAGCACTGAGGAAAAAGGTAGTCATCGGCACTTACATCATTTTGAGGGTACAATAAAAAATGAAAAGTCTCTTAATGTAATTGGGAACTTTAAGATTATTTTCTTTAAAAAGAGTTTAGAAATTTCTTGTAAAATAAATAAAGAAATAGATAGTGAAGAACAAAAAGTAGAAAAAATAAAGAAATTTGTTTTGGGGCAAGAAATTCCAAAATTTTTATCTGAAATAATATAAACTTATTTTATATCCATAATTTTTAATAATTCCTTTCTTATTTTCTTTTCTTTATCAGTCAAATTTTTCTTATACTCTTTATTAGAATATTTTTCAATTGTTATCCTATTATTCTCTAACCTAACATTTAATTCTTTATCTAACAAATCTGTTTCCTCAATTTTTTTGGGCAAATTAATTTTATATTTATAATAAATCACATCCCCTACTTTTTTATCTAATGCCTTAGTAATTTTCATAAGAAAATTAGGTGCCCGAACTTTTTAAATATTTCTGAGTTTGGAAACAAAAATCCTCAAGACCAATTAATTCGCCAGAGTGAAGAAAAAGTAAACCTTAAAAACTCAAATATGCCTAGTCTACTGTAGACTAGGTCAGCGGGTTAGCCCTCCGCTATTTGCAAATGGGCTTTATGGCAGACTGCAAGGAAGGGCGTGAGGGGAAAGTTAAAAAGTCCTTATTCGGACGTTGACGTTCTGTCCTCTTCGATCTTGCAGGTGCGAAACGGGTCAGGCCTTGATCGGAGCAGCCCTAAACATCTGTTAAGGTGCTTAGCGGGTCGCAGAACCGAGAAAGAATAAGGGAAGCTCTTTAACAATCCTTAGGCAATCTTCCGAGTCTACACTGAATT
>CAZKUJ010000016.1:0-8018 GCA_964555925.1 Candidatus Woesearchaeota archaeon | reverse complement strand
GGGCAGTTTTATTTAATTGCTGCAATTATTATTTCTGCATTAATAATGGGAGCAGCAAGTGTTTCTAATTATCTAGTAAAAACACCAGACTTAAGATTCAATGACATAAAAGAAGAAATTCAGACAGAAAGCTCATATGTTATGGATTATGCTTTGAATAATACATTAAGCCAGACAGAATTTAACACTCTTCTGCTGAACTTCACAAAAACCAGCAGCAATTATCTCGGAAATGACAAAAATATTTATTTTATATTCGGAGATGAAAACAATCTAACTGTTTCTGGATATCAAGGGCAGGATAAAGAGGTTGTTCTTGTTTCAGGACTTTCAAGCTTAATTATAACTGAAGAAGCAGGTGAATTCACAGGAAGTATTGTTCCTTCAGAAAATAAAATAACTCTTGAAATTGATGAATATCCTTATGACTTCAATATAACTTCTGGAAAAGTTTTTTATTTTATAATTTCAAAAGATATAAAAAACGAAGAATACATAATTAGTGGATAAGATGGTTAATAAAAAAGGAGTGAGTGTAATAATCGGCTATGTTCTGCTTGTTGTTTTTGCAATAATAATCAGCGCAGTTGTTTATTCATGGTTGAAAACATATATTCCTGGACAAACCATAGAATGCTCTGACGGTGTTTCTATTTTAATAAAAGAAGCAAAATTTGACCTGTTTGATTCAAGACTTAATCTTACATTAGTAAATAATGGAAGATTCAATATTGCCGGATATATTATAGATGCAAAAAACAGTTCTGAAGAAGAATTAGCAACAATTGATTTAACAGCTTATTTAAATGAAAATTATGGGGGAATTTCAGGAATAAATTATGCTGGCGCGATTTTATTCTCTATTATTGATAGCGAAGACCTTAACAATCCGTTTGAGCCTGGAAGAGAAACAAGCCATATATTTGACATTCCTGAAGAAATAGGAGAGCCCGAATATATTAGAATAATACCAATAAGATTTGAAGAAATCAAAGGTAAATTAAGATTTGTGGTTTGTGGAGGAGCAAGAGTTGAGCATGCACCAACAATACGTCCTGCATTAATTGTTTTTGCAACAAGCACTGGTGGTTTAAGAGGAGATTTAGGGGGATTGCAAGGAGCAGATACTCTCTGCAACAATCGAGCAGGAAATGCTAATCTAAATGGAACATTTGTAGCGTGGTTATCAAATAACACTATAAATGCAAAAGACAGAATTAATGAGGGTGTTTATGCACTTCCAAATGCTCTTGGAGAACCAACAATAAAGGTGATTGGAAGTAAAGCTGATTTTTCAACAGGAAGCATTCTCCATCCTATAAATAGAACAGAATATGGATTAAGTGCTAGCGTGTTTGGGGGTGTGTGGACAGGAACAGATGAATTTGGAAATGCTGTGCCTAATCTAAATTGTGCAGGTTGGACTTCAAATACTGGCTCAGGAACAAGAGGCAGAACAATTGCTCAAAATAAAGACTGGACTAATTACAATACTGAAACATGCAACGACGCAGCAAGAAGAATATATTGCTTTCAGGTGACTTCATAAATTAAATTTATAAACTTTAATAATGTTTTAGTGATGACAAACAAAATGAGAAAAAAATTAAATAAAAAAGGGGTTTCTCCTGTAATTGCAACAGTTCTTTTGATTGCAATGGTAATAATAATAGGATTAATCGTATTCTTCTGGTTTCGAGGACTTACAAAAGAAGCCATAACAAAATTCGGCGGAGTAAACATAGAACTTGTTTGCCAGGATATTCAGTTTCAGGCAGCTTATTCATCTACAGTGGGAAAGCTGTCTATTTCAAACATTGGAAATGTTCCTATCTATGATATGAAACTTAAGATATCTGAAGAAGGAAAACACAAGACAGTTGATTTAAAAGAAATTGACACTAGCTGGCCTTTGGTTGGATTAAGACCAGGAAAATCTTTTTTATCTCAAGATTTAAGCTTAACATTTGGGGGAGCTCAAAAAATTATAGTAATTCCTGTTTTGGTGGGCTCTTCTACAAAGGGTGAACAGACTTATGTTTGCGAAGAAAGATACGGATATGAAATATTTTAAAAAAGAGAAAAGTTATGGAAAAAAAATTAAATAAAAAAGGGGTTTCAGGAATTATCACAACAGTTCTTCTAATAGCTCTTGCTTTTGTTGTTGTGGCGATTGTGTGGACTATTGTTGACAATATTATAAACAAGGGAATTGGTGATTCAAACGCTTGTTTTGGAATTTTTGATAAAGTAAGTTTAGATTCTGATTGGACATGCTATAATTACTCGTCAGAGGAATTTCTTTTTAAAATAGATATTGGAGACCTAGATGTAGATGAGGTTTTGGTTGGAGTCACATCTGAAGGAACAAGTAAAAGTTTTAAGATATTAAAAGAAGAATCTCAGATAAGTGGATTATTAATGTATCCGAATCGGGAAACAATTATAAAACTTCCAGATAAAGATGCAGGACTTACATATATTCTCAATATGACTCAAATGGGTTTGGATGGAGCACCAACAGGAATACAAATATCTCCAATAATCAAAGGCACATCATGCGAGGTTTCATCCACAATTGATTATATTGAGACTTGCTAATAAAAATAAAAGATGAGGAAAAATATTTTTTTTTACAAAAAAAGAGGACAGATTTGGATTGAGACAATACTCTATACGCTAATAGCATTTGTTCTTATTGGACTTGTTCTGGCTTTTGCAAAACCGAAAATAGAAGAGTTTCAAGACAAAAGCACAATAGAACAGTCTATTTCTGTTCTTGAAGAGATAGATGTCATAATAAAAAACATGGGAGATCCTGGAAATCAAAGAGTAATCACTTTAAGTTTGACTAAAGGCATCTTAAATCTTGACGGAGAAAATGATAAAATTTTCTTTGAGCTTGAAAGCCGTTATGAATATAGCCAGCCAGGAACAAACATAAGTATTGGGAATATAATTGCTAAAACAGAAGCCAGAGGAAAAATATACGATATAACTTTAATTCAGGATTATTTTGAAGAATACAACATAAGGTTTAAGAATATTGACGAATTGTATTCAATAAAAAGAGCTGCAACTCCATATAGAATCCTTATCTCAAATAAGGGTGCTGACGAGCTTGGTAAAACTATAATAAATATTGAGGTGCTTAATTAAAATAAATAGGAATTTATATCATGCCAACAATACAAGATTATCCTAGACCACCAATAAATCTGTCTCCGGATTTTCCGCCATTAAAGAAAATAAAGGACAAGTCACAGATTGATGTAAGATACGCAGTAATCTCTCCATATGCTTTTGTCCATATTTACTGGGATCCTTTGATTTATGAGGTTGTTTATGATGTTGAAGAACCGATTCTGAATGAGACAGAAATCAAATACAGAGAACAGCTTTTAGTCGCAATGAGAAACATGATTGATTATGATATAGTAGTTGAAAAAGATACTGAAAAACTTCTTGATTATATTGACAAAAAAGTCAAGCGTATTATTTTTGAGCTTGGAATAAAGATGAGTTATGAGACTTATCAGAAAATATATTATTATCTTATAAGAGATTTTTTAGGCTTTAATGAGATTGATCCTTTGCTTAAAGATTATTTTGTAGAAGATATAGAATGCAACGGAGGAAACAGCCCAATTTATATTGTTCACAGAATTTTCAGAAACCTTAAAACAAATGTTATATTTAATGATTTAGACAAGCTCGAGAGCTTTGTTGAAAAGCTTGCTCAAAGAAGCGGAAGACATATTTCTTATTCATCTCCGATTCTTGATGGAACATTATCTGACGGAAGTCGAGTAAATGCAACATATACTAAAGACATAACTGCGCGAGGCCCAACATTCACAATTAGAAAATTCACAAAAGTTCCTTGGACTCCACCACAATTAGTTGCTTTCGGAACAATGAGTCCTGAAATGCTTGCTTATTTGTGGATTTTGGTTCAATATAAAATAAACATGTTGATTACAGGAGGAACTTCTTCTGGAAAAACAACTCTTCTGAATGCTGTTGCGTTTTTCATTCCGCCTGAAGCAAGAGTTGTAAGTATTGAAGATACAAGAGAAATAAATCTTCCAAGGGAAAACTGGCTTCCAAGTGTTGTAAGAGGAGCTACCGGGATAGGCGGAGCAGGAGAGGTTGATTTGTTTGCTTTGCTAAAAAGTTCTTTCAGGCAGAATCCTGATTATGTTATTGTTGGAGAAGTTAGAGGTAAAGAAGCATATGTATTATTCCAGGGTATGGCTTCTGGACACTCTTCCATAAGCACAATGCACGCAGATTCTGTTGATACTCTTATTAAAAGACTTGAGACTCCCCCAATAGAACTTTCCCCAACTCTTCTTAATGTTCTTGATTGTGTTTGCATTATGAATCATACAATTGTAAATAAACAACCAACAAGAAAATTAAAAGAAATTGTTGAAATTGTTAATGTAACATCAGAGGGTGTTGCGATCACAAATACCCCTTTTGTTTGGAATCCCATGGATAACCAATTTTACTTCAAAAAGAACAGTAAGATATTTGAAAAAATCTCAAAGAGATTTGGCATAGAAATGGATGAGCTTCAGACTGAATTTAGAAGAAGAGCACAATTAATTTACATCGCTTATGAAAGAAAGCTTTTTGATTTCCAAAAATTCCAAGATTTAGTTACTCAGTATTACAAGAAGCCTGCAGAAATTTTAAGCAAATTCGGAATTGATTAATTTTTAATTTCTAAAAAGAAAAGTTTAATAATATAAATTTCCTCTTTAAAAGAATGCTAAAAGAGAGTGATATTTCCTTGTTAAATTCTATTCTAAATAAGTTAGAGGATTCTGTTGACCAGCTTGGAACAGCTTATAAAAAGAAGAATTCTGAAAAATTCAATGAATTAAAAAAGAACATTATTCAATCGCAAAGAAAAATTATTGAGATTGCCAAATAAAAATGAGTGAGTCAGATATTCCTATTGAAAAAGTGAAAGAAGAGCTTCTAAAAGAAAAAGAAATAGTTAAAGAGCTTAACTCTTCTCTGAATTATTTTAAAAATGCAGGCAGTTCTGAAGAAAAAGGGATGATTACTTCACAAATTGAATTATTAAAAAAATCTCTCGGACAAACAGCTCAAAACATAATTCAGGAATTGGAGGGCATTTCTCTATTTAGGCCACTTCAAGGAGAATCTTCTCCTCAACCAAATATTCCAAAATTTATTCAGGCGGTTTCTGAAGAATCCCCTATTCCACGCCACGAAAGAATTTCATTTCAAAAAATAATTCCACAACAACCACAAATAACACAACTCGGAACAGGATTAAAATCCGGGCCTAAAAAGAAAATCAAAGAAACTTTTCTTGAAAAACTTGTTTTAAAAAGAATTCGAAAATCAAAGGAAAAAAAGATTGTTAAGAAAAAACAAAAAAAACCAAGCAAATACATAAAAATTTCAAGCAGATTCTTCTATGATTTTTCTCTGTCTCTTCTTAAAGATGGAAAATTTCGGCATATAGAAAGGAATATCATAAGGTCAAATCTTAAATTTGTTCCAGCTGCATATTTATCAGCTGTATTTTTCACAACACTGATTTTTTCAATAATTGGATTTTTTGCAGCAATATTTTTCCTATTTTTTGATATTTCAACAGTTTATCCATTTATCTCAAGAATGACAGAGGCTTTTGGAACAAGACTTTTGAAAACTTTTTGGGTTTTGTTTGCTCTGCCCATAACTGCTTTTCTTTCTGGATATCTTTATCCGGCTCTTGAAAGAAAATCACTAGAAAGCAAAATTAATGCAGAGCTTCCTTTTGCAGCAATACACATGTCAGCAATATCTGGCTCTATGGTAGATCCTACTAAAATCTTTGACATAATAATTTCCACAGGAGAATATCCTAATCTTGAAAAAGAATTTGTGAAGTTAAAAAATGAAATAAACATATACGGATATGATTTAGTCACTGTTCTTAGAAATAGGGCGTTCAACAGTCCGAGTAAAAAGTTTTCTGATTTACTTAATGGATTAGCAACAACAATAACAACAGGAGGGAATCTTCCTGATTTTTTCGAAAAAAGATCTGAAAATCTTCTTTTTGAACACAGACTTGACATGGAAAAACAAGCACGAGCATCTGAAACATTTATGGACATTTACATTAGTGTTGTTATTGCAGCACCTATGATTCTTATGCTTCTTCTCATGATGATGAGGATAAGCGGTTTAGGCATTTCTTTAAGTCCTAGCATGATTACATTAGTTATGATATTAGCTGTTTCAATAATAAATATCATTTTCCTAGCATTCCTTCATATAAAACAACCGCCAAACTAAAATGGAACTAAAAGCAACTCACTGGATTGGAATTGTGCTTTCAATAGTAATTATAGGGGCTTCTTTTTTGCTAATGGAAACAAGATTCTTCTTTTTTGTTTTTGGTATGGGTGTCTTGTTCGGAACAACGCCTTTTGTTATTTCAATTGTCAGTGAAATAAGAATTGAAAATGAAAAAGAAGAAATGTTCCTTGAATTTGCAAGAAGTCTTGTTGAAAGTGTAAAAACAGGCACACCAGTAAATAAAGCAATAGTCAATGTCAAAAATAAATCATTCGGTGTTCTCGGAGATTACATAAAAAAACTTGCTAATCAGATATCTATGGGAATTCCACTAAACAAAGCACTTCAAGTATTTTCAAAAGACGTCAACAACAAAACAGTATCCCGAGCTCTTACTTTAATAGGAGAAGCAGAAAGAAGTGGGGGAGATATTGGAAACATTCTTGAATCTGTTACAGAAGCTGTAAGCATGGTGGATAATCTAAAAAAAGAAAGAAAAGCTGCAATATCATCTCTTGTTGTTCAAGGATATATAATCTTCTTTGTTTTTATTGTAATAATCCTTGTTCTTCAGTTCCAGATACTGCCTTCTCTTTCTGGAATCTCTGGAGTTAGCGAAGGATTTGGCTCTGGTGTTGGTGGAGGAATTGGTGGATTGGGTATTGGTGGGGGAGCACCAATAGAAGAAGGAGAAGTAGCTTCATCTTTTGTTTATCTTTTGCTTGTTCAGGGCTTATTCAGTGGCTTAGTAATTGGAGAATTATCAGAGAGGAGCATTAAGGCAGGAGTTCGACACTCTTTTGTTCTTATGCTGATTGCCTTTCTAATCTCAACAGGGGCAAGTTTATTGTTCGGAGGTTAAATATTGAAAATCTTCTCTAAATTTGAAAGGGGTGTTTTTATCTAAAGAATATGTTCAGAAAAAAAGAAAAAAAAGGTTCACACATAGGAATTGTTCTTTCGTTTACGCTTTTTGTTGGTTTTGTTTTTTTCTTCTATTCCATGGTCCAGCCAATTTTAAAATATGAAACAAAATCAAATCAAATTGAGTTGCTGAGAGAAAGAGTCATAAAAGAAACAAGCAAAGAATTAAACAGTTTTTCTGTAAGAATTGATTGGAGCGGGCAAACTAATCCAACTTGCGTGAAGTTGGTTTCTTTTATTGATGAAGTAAACATAGGAGAGGAAATAATAGTGCGAAACAATGAAAATGCCTTGGATTTTTATTTAAGTGGCAGTGATTTGTTTGTGAAAACATATGAGGATCCTTTCATTAAAGTCTATGAATCAAGTGGATTTGAAGGTAATGAAACCGAAATTTCTGGTTGCGCAGAATTAAATAAGGGTCCTTCAGGATATTTGCTTGGACTAATAAGAACAGAAGAAAGAGTTTTTGAAGCTGAAGTAATTCGGCTTATTGATGAATATTCTGAGAATTATGAAGATGTTAAAGAAAGGTTAGCTGTTCCTAAAGGAAATGATTTTGGAATTGGTTTTTCATATTCCAATGGAACAGAATTAGGATTTTCATATATTGATGGAATATTTGTTTCAACAGAAAATTCAGAGCTCACGCTTCCTCAAACAGCTAATGTTTTTGTAGATGAAATTCCAATTGAGTATATTAGCACAGATGCCTCTAGAAAAATCGGCACACTTAAAATAATCTTATGGTGAAAAAATGT
>CAZKUJ010000015.1:0-13262 GCA_964555925.1 Candidatus Woesearchaeota archaeon | reverse complement strand
CTTCTACAAACGGCACAAAAATAAATCCCGGTATCTCGGTTTTTTTTATTATCTCATTACCTTTTTTTTGAAATACTGTAATTTTTTGCTCGAATCTTGGCCCAATTGGTGCAACAAGAATTCCATCGTCTTTTAATTGTTCTAAAAGTTTTTTAGGTATTTCTCTTATCGCAGCACTTAAAATAATTCTATCAAAAGGAGCTTCTTCTGGAAGTCCTTTATAGCCATTTTTATTATATACTCTGGTATTTTTGTAACCTACAAGGCTTTTCTTTGATTTTTTCGCTAATTCATTAATTAATTCTAAACCAAAAACTTTTCCACTTTTTCCAACAATAGAGGAAATTAAAGCAAGAACATATCCCGAGCCAGAACCAGCTTCTAAAACTTTTTGTCCTTTTTTTAAATTAAGTTCAGAAAGCATCAGTGCTATTGTATATGGCTGAGAGATTGTTTGCCCTTGTCCTATTGGTAAGGCTGTGTCTTCGTATGCTTGCTGCTCAAGTTCAGAAGGAATAAATTCTTCTCTTCCAACAGTTGAAAAAGCATTTAGAATTTTTTGGGAAAATCCAAGAGTCTTCAGATGCTCAAGAAGCTGTGCTTTATTCATAAAAGAATAAAGCTTTGGAGATTTAAATAGTTTTTTTGAAAATTAAATTAAACTCTTAATGTTATTATTTTACTGACTCCTTCGTGCATACTAACCCCATAAAGATTTGTTGCTCGAGAAATAACTTCGTCATTGTGACTAATTACTATATACTGTCCTCTTTGCATATATTTTGCAAGAAGTCCTGCAAGTCTTTCAGAATTTCTTTTATCCAATGATGCATCAATCTCATCAAGAAGATAGAAGTAATATGGCTTATATTCTTGAATTGCGAATATTTGGGAAAGAGCAATAAGCGCCTGTTCTCCTCCGGATAAAGACTTTACATCAAAATACTTTCCGTGTCCTGTTTTTACAACAATATTTACTCCCCCTTCAAAAGGATTTTGCTTGTTCTCTAGTTCAAGAAAAACATTTGCCTTGTTGCTTAATTGTGAGAAATTTCTTGAAAAAAGCTCGTTTAATTGCTTTAGTGTCTGAAGAAATGTCTTTTTCTTTTTTATGTCTATTTCAAAGATTATTTTTAGTACTCCCTCTTTTTCTTTTGATATTATGTCTGCTTTCTCTCTTATAGAATCATATTCTTTTTTTATTGAATCATAAACTTCTAAAGAACGAAGATTAACTGTTCCTATATTAGAAAGGATTTCCTGGACTTTCGCAAGTTTTTGAGTAAGCACTTCTTTGTTTGCTTTTATGACTTCAACATTTTCAAATTCGATTATTTCTGTTTCAAGGTTTTCTATTTCTGCGTTAACTTTTGCTTTTTCTATTCTGAATTCATTCATTTCTTGTTCAATAAGATTCAATGAATGTCTTTTTGACAAAGTCTCTGATTCTTTTTGACGAATTTCAGAATGAAAAGAATCTCTTTGAGAAATCATTTTTTTGAATTTCACAGCAAGCTCTTCTTCTTTTTGTCTTTTTTCTGCTAGAATTTTTTCTTTTTGCGTTTTAATTTTTTGAAGAGAAAGAGCCTCTTCTTTTATCTCAAATTCTTCTCTATCAATCTGCTTAATGGAAATTCTTATTCTATCTAGCTCTCTTTGCTTGAAATCAACTTCTGAATTTAATGTCTCGCGGGTTCTTAATGAAATTTCCTGAACTTCAATTCTCAAAATTTCGTATTTTTGCTCTAAATTCGGGCTTGAGGCGACATTGTCTTCAAGTTTTTTCTTCTTCTTAGTTAATTCCTGAATTTCTTCCTTAAGTTTTTCAGCTTTTTCATGCAGAATTTTTATTTGAGATTTTTTTTCATTTATGTTTAAAATTTTATTAAGGTCTGATTCTGTTTTTGATATCTGCTGAGTTATTTCTTCTATATCTCTCAGAAGTATTTCTTTTTTCTGATAAATTGTTTTAAGTTCGCTATCAGAAGAATCTATTTCTTTTTTTAATATGGTAATTTTTGGGAAAACCTCTTTGTTTATTTCTGTTATATGATTTGGAGTTATTTTGCTTTTGCAGATTGGGCAGATGTCAATTTTAGACACTTGCTCAACAATTTTTTTTAAATTTTCAATTTCAGATTCATTAACAGATGTTATTTTTTCAAGCCCTATTTCTCTTTTAAGCAATCCACTTAAAGAATCCTTTTTTTCAGTAAGAGATTTTTTTAGTCTATCTAATTTTTGGGAATTGGCTTTTGAATCGAAAATTTCAAGGGAAAGAGATTCTATCTGCTTCATTAAAAAGCTAGACTCATTTTCATAATTTTGGAAAAGCGAATTCTTATCCTGAAATCTCTCTTTTAAGGAATTCAATTCAGATTTAATTGTATAGAATTTTTTTATTTGCTCTTCAATTTTTTCAATTTCTTTCTTTTTTTCTTCTATTTCTTTTTTCTTTTTTTCTGGTGTTGGAGATTCTTTCTGAAGTTCTCTTATAAGAAGTTCTGTATCTTTTTCTGAATTTTTTAAGTCTTGTTTTTGTTTGGATAGTTTAAGCAGTTTTGATTCACAACTCTCAAGTTTTATATTCATTCCTGCCAAATCTGCCCTTAAATTAGCTATTTCCTGATTAAGTTTTTCCTGCTCAAATCCAGCAGATTCTTGCATTTCTGAATTAATCTTATCTATTTTTGATTTTAAATTCTGAATTTCTGACTCAACATCAAGTATTGCTTTCTTTTGCTTTTCTATTTCAGAAACTTTTTTTTCTATATCAGAATCTATTCTTGAGCCTTCTTTCTTCTTTTTTTGAAGGTCAAAATATACTATGCTTTTTTTGAATTTTTTCAAATCGCTTTCAAGTTTTTTGTATCTTAATGCTTGCTGCCTTTCTTTTTCAAGATTATTCAAATAGGCTGTTCTTTCTCTCAAAACAGAATTAATCTCTTTCAATTTTTCTTCTGTTTTTTCAAGTTCTCTTAGGGATTTCTCTTTTCTTGTTTCATAAATGAAAATCCCTGAAACTTCTTCGATTACTTTTCTTCTTTCTTCTGGCTGCATTTTTACAAAATTATGAATTTCTCCTTGAAGAACAATATTGAATCCATTAGGGTCTATTCCTGCCTGAGCAAGCAAAGTAAGAACTTCTTGTCTTGTTTTTGTTTCGTTATTTATCTTATAAAGACTGTGCCCTTTCTTTCTTACTATTCTTTTTAGACTAAGCTCATCACTATCAACTGAGAAAATTCTTTTTGAATTATCAAAAATAACTTCTGCAAAAGCTTCTTTTGCTGGCGGTAAGGATTTTGTTCCGAGAAAAATGAGATTGCTTGCTTTTTCTGCGCGCATGGATTTTATGCTTAATCTTCCAAGAACAAAACAAATCGCATCAGGTATGTTTGATTTTCCAGAACCATTTGGCCCAAGAAGAACATTTATTCCTGGAGTGAATGGAATTTCTGTTTTTTTTGGAAAACTCTTAAATCCGCGCATCACTATCTTTTTTATATATGTCATTTTAATTAAAAAAATGAGGAGTTTTTAAAGATTAATATAGGTATTTTTAACATTGATATTAAAATAATTTTTTCTGCTCTGAATTTGAATTTGCTTTTTTCCAAGTTGACCATGTTTTTCTAAAAATTCCCTTGTTATTATGATTCTTAATATTTGTTTCGAGAAATTTTTTGGTTTTAGGATCAGAACTATATCCAGAACCAATGCTCTCTCCATATATTTTCTTAAGCTTCCCCATCTCTCGCTCTCGCTGGCTCTTTGCCAGAATAGAAGCAGCTGAAACAGAAGCATGATTTCTGTCAGCTTTATGTTCACACACTATTTCAAGATTTGAAAGATTCTCTATTTGAAGTCTAAGAAATTCTTTCCAGTTATTCAAAGAAACAGACGGACAATCAAGAATAACTCTTATTTTTTCTTTTCCCGTGTTTAGATTGTTAATTATTTTGGCTGCTGCTAATGCTTCTAATTCATTCAGTTTTACCCCTTCTGCATTTTTTTCATCAATTTCTTCAGGATGCACAACAACAACCTCAAAACCTTCTGCTTTTTCTTTGATTATTTTTTCAAGGAATTCTCTTCTTTTTTGAGTTAATTGTTTGCTGTCCTTAACACCTAAAGCCTTTAATTCTCTCTCAACACTTTCTCTAACAAGACATCCAGCAAGAAGCATTGGGCCAATTACCGGGCCCCTACCTGCATCATCAATGCCTAAAATAAGCTTACCCATTGTTCAAACAACAAAAGTTTCTTTTTAAAATTTTATCACTTCATTATGATGGTTAGTTTTTAATTTAGATTGAGAGAAACCTTTATAAGGAAATTTCATTAGATTGAGTTAAGGTAGGAAAAATCCAGATATCGCAAACATAGCGGGATGGAGGAGTCTGGAGTCCTCGCAGGGCCCATAACCCTGAGATCGTGCGGTTCAAATCCCACTCCCGCTATTCTTTTTATAAAAAACCTTTTAAGCAACAGATTATCTATAAAATAATGCCCCACGTCGCATAAGCTCAAATGTAAAATTTGGCTAAATTCGACTTAAGACAAGCCCACGTCGCATAAGCCTCACAGTTATGTGAAGCTCGACATATACTTGTGGCAAAAACAAGCCCACGTCGCATAAGCCTCACAGTTATGTGAAGCTCGACATATACTTGTGGCAAAAACAAGCCCACGTCGCATAATGGTATTGCACCGGATTGCTAATCCGGGCCCTTCGGGGCTCGCAGGTTCGATTCCTGCCGTGGGCGTTGAACTTGATTCAACGACCTGACGAACACTCAAGCGTGATTGTCCGTGGGCGTCCTTTTTTATAACATCAGGAATTTCAGTTCCTGCCATGGGCGTCCTTGTATATGACGAACACTCAAGCGTGATTGTCCGTGGGCGTTTTTATATACAAAAATTTATTAAGTCACTATTTTTAACCCAAATCATGAAAATAAAATTTTTTACAGACCTATGGAATGTATTTGGAGAAATGATAAAAATAAAAAAATACGCTCCTGAAATAAAGTTTTTCTTTAGGCATTTTAAGCTTGATGATGACCCTAAAAAATCACTTGAAAGAATTATTAATTTTGTAAGAAAAAATCCCACGATTGATGATTTGCTTCAAATTAGCAAAACATATGATATGATTTCAAGAGCTGAAAAAAGAGCAGAAGAAAAAGGATGGAATTATGCTTGCTTAGGAGCTGTAGAAGAAATGGGTGTAAACTATGAGATACTGGGCAAGGAAAATATTCCTGCTAATGACAGGGCCTTGTATTTTAGCAATCACCCTTATGGTCTTTTAGATGGTGTTATATTATTGGGTGGTTTAGGTTCTCTTCTTAATAAAAAAAAGAAAAAATTGAAGATGATTGCTATGAATCCATTAAGATTCATTAAGGGAATTGAAGAAATAATTTATTTTGTGCATTCCACAGCAAATAAAATAAATTTTGGCTCATTGCGTGAATCTTTAAAATATGTGAGCAATGAAGGGGATTTGGCAATGTATCCTTCTCGAAGAATTTCTGGTGAAGGATTAAAAGAATATCAGTGGGGAAAAGGCTTGGAAATTCTTGCTACACATTCTCCTTATGTTGTTCCTATGTGGTTCTCAGGACCTGATCACGACAAAATGTATAATTTTATTGCAAAGAATAAAAGAACAGAAAAACTAAGAAATATTTTTTCATTAAAAGAAGCGTGGAATAAAGCCGGACAAACAGTTATTTTAAAGATTGGAGAGCCAATTAAATCTGAAAAAATAAAAGAAATGAGAAGGCCTGAAGAAAGAGTGCAATATCTAAGACGAATTGCAGAATCCCTTAAAGTTGCTGTGTAAATTAAATTATTTTAGAAAAACTGTTTTGTTTTGTCCAGAGTTTTTTGCCTGATAAAGTGCTTTGTCGGCTCTGTTTTTAAAAGATTTTTTTGTGTCACCTTTTTTATACTCTGCCAAACCTCCTGAAAAAGTTACTCTATATTTTTTCAAAATTCTGTTTGCTGCTGCTAGATTCTTTATTCTTTGAGCTAATTTTTTTGCTTTTTCTATATTTGTTTCAGGAAGAAGTATGAAAAATTCCTCTCCCCCAAATCTTGCAGCAATATCTGATTTTCTTATGTGCTTTTTGAGAACAGAACCGATTACTCTCAAAATTTCATCTCCTTTTATATGTCCATAGACATCGTTTATTTTTTTGAAAAAATCTAAATCAATTATAAACAAACAAAGCTTGTGCTGTCCTCTTTTGGCTTTTTCAAATTCCATATCAAAAATATTTTCAAAAAATTTATTGTTGTATAGTCCTGTTTTTTCGTCAGAAATTGCTAAATCATAAATTACAGACATGTATTCTGTCATGTTTTCAAACAGCTTTTCTATTTTATTCTTGAATTTTGGGTCAAGCACAGATAACTTCTTGTGCAAATCTTTTTCAATTCTTGCCTCTTTTTTCATTTATACAAAAAATAAAACAGATTAATAAATGTTTTTGATAATATTTCTTAAGAAAAAATAATCAATATTCTTTGTTAACTTCACTTGTTCTTTTATATCTAATGTAAAGTTTATCAAGAATTTTTATAACTTCATCTCTTTGCTCTGCTCTGCCCAGGCCCTTCCAATCCAGAATAGCAAAATCCACTTCTTCCTTTGTTTTTTGCACAGCTTCTTTTATCATTTCTTCTGTTATTGGAGCTGCATGCTGTGAAATAACATGTGAAATAGCAATATTTGATTTTTCCTGAATTTTATTGAAATTAGGGCAATAATGTGGCCCGCCAATTGCAATTGCTATCTCATGATAAGGATTTTCTTTAAAATTGGCAATTGTTTCTGAAATTGTTTTCGCAATAACAAATGCAGCTTTTCTATCCCCCCATTCATTTTCTGTTGAGCCGATTTCTATAAAAACGCAGGGCTTGTCTATCAATGGGCCGTGATGAGTTGCTTCCATTGTTATGCTATAATTTTTAAGATTATAAGTCATTGAGTTTTCCAGTAATTTTTCAAAAAGTTGTTTTGAAAATAAAGCTGAGCTTTTGCAAACTTTTCCGCTTTCACCACCCAACTCAGCTGTTCGCCAGTTTCCTGGAGAGTGCACAGTTAAAACTTTTTCATTGCTTTCTGAGCGGTGCTTTGATGCAAAAATAACAAAATCACAAGAATTTATTTTTTCAGAATCAAGATTTTCTGTTTGAATAATCTCCTTATCAACCAGATAAAACTTAAAATTTCCAAATTGAGAGAGATTTGTTGTTATGTTAATTCCTGCTTTATCTAATTTGCTCGCCACAATAAGAAATTTTTCATATACCATGGATTTAGAAAAACATTCAAGATTTTAAATTTTGTTGGTGTCTGGTTTAAGGCAAATCTCAGAAATAAAACGCAGAATTTATTAATACTATTTTTCTTTTATTTCTATGCAAGACATAGTAAAATTTCCTATTGGAATCATTGTGCTAGCTCTCGGAGTTCCTATTGGAAATCTTTTAGCTAAGTTTACAAAAGAAGAACTCAAATCAGGGCAAAAATGGTTTAAGCTTATTGGAATTATCTGCATTTTAGGTGCAATAATCAGCCTTATATTTCGCGAAGATGTTCTGCTCTTCACGTTTTTGTTTATTTTAATTGTAACAAGCAGAAGTCTAAAAATAAAAAAATAAAAATAATTAAAGAAAGATAAAAAGTAAGGGATTATTCTTACTTCTTTTTCTTTTTTGCTTTTTTCTTTGCCATTACCTCATACCTCTTTTTAATGATATAATATATACTTTTTATTTTTTAAATTCATACTTTCACTAAAAAAAGACACCAGAAAAAATCAATTTTGCTAAAAATTTTTCCGAGGAGAACTTATTTTGGGCTATATTTGTAAAATTTAATAAACTCAGGAATATGATGATTCTTATGCTTTATTTAATCGGGCTTGGACTGAATTTGAATGGAATTTCTCAACAGAGTCTTAATATTATTGGGAAATGTAAGAAAATTTATTTGGAATTTTACACTGTTGAACTTCCTTATACAAAAAAAGAAATTGAAAAACTCGTCGGAAAAGAGATTTTTCTGGCAAATCGGGAATTTGTAGAATCTTTGGAGATGATTTCAGAAGCAAAAAAAGAAAATATTGCCCTGCTAATTTATGGATCTCCTCTAATGGCGACAACACATCTGACTCTTTTAAGCGAGGCAAGAAAATCTAAAGTGCAAGTCGAAATAATTCATAATGCTTCTGTTTTTGATGCTGTTGCTGAAACTGGTTTGCATTTGTATAGATTTGGAAAAATTTCATCAATACCAAAGTGGGAAAAGAATTTTACTCCAATAAGCTTTGTGAATATTATAAAAGAAAATCAACAGATAGATTCGCATAGTTTGGTCTTAATTGACATTGGCCTGGAATTTCAAGAAGCAATTAAGCAGCTATTAAAAGCTAGCGATAAAAAAATAGAAATTAACAAGATTTTTGTCTGCTCTAGATTGGGCTGTAAGGACAAAAAGATTTTTTATGACAAAATTGAAAATTTGGAAAATAAAAAGATAAAAGCTCCTTTTTGCCTAATAATTCCGAGCAAGCTTAATTTTAGTGAAAAAGAGTTTATGGGGGAGTTTTAGCTCTTTAGGAAACTATTTAAAAATGTTGGAAACTATTGGGAATTAAGATGTATGATCCACAAAAAATAGAAGAAGAAACTCTGAAATTTTGGGAGAAAAACAAAATTTTTCAGAAGCTAAAGGACAAGAATAAGAACAAAAAGAGATGGAGTTTTATTGATGGCCCAATTACTGCCAATAATCCGATGGGTGTTCATCATGCGTGGGGCCGTACATACAAGGATCTTTTTCAAAGATTCAAATCAATGCAAGGATATAAGCAGAGATATCAAAACGGATTTGACTGTCAAGGATTGTGGATTGAAAGAGAAGAAGAAAAAGATTTGGGACTGAAGAACAAAGAAGATATTGAAAATTTTGGTGTGCCTAAATTTATTGAAGCTTGCAAAAAAAGAATTGAGAAATTTTCTAAAATTCAGAAAGAGCAGTCAGTTCGGTTAGGTTATTGGATGGATTGGAATAATTCATATTATACTCACTCAGATTTAAATCAACTGCATAACTGGCATCTGCTAAAGATTTATCACAAAAAAAGATGGTTATACAAGGGCAAAGATGTTGTTCCTTGGTGCTGGAGATGCGGAACAGCAAGTTCAAAACATGATATTGCAACAGAGGGGTACAAGGAAGTTATACATCCTGCTTTGTTTATGCGTTTCTCTCTTAAAAAAGAACTCGACACATATTTTTTAATTTTTACAACAACTCCATGGACTGTTCCTGCAAATGTTGCAATTGCAGTTAATGAAAAACTAAATTATGTTAAAGTAGAAAATAAAGGGAAAAAATACTGGCTTGCAGAAGATTGTCTAAAAGAATTAGAGGGAAATTATAAGATAATAGAAAAAAAGAAGGGAAAATCTTTGGAAGGAATTGAATATGCTATGCCTTATTCTTCATTAAAAATTCAAAAAGATTCTCCTCATCGAGTTGTTCTTTGGGATTTAGCTTCTGGTGAAGAAGGAACAGGAATTGTTCATATTGCTCCTGGATGCGGTACAGAAGATTTTAGTCTTAGCAAAAAAGAAAAGCTTCCAAGTCCTTCACCTT
This sequence comes from Candidatus Woesearchaeota archaeon, assembly GCA_964555925.1. Lineage (GTDB taxonomy): Archaea > Nanobdellota > Nanobdellia > Pacearchaeales > GW2011-AR1 > ASMP01. The sequence continues at coordinate 3,580 of CAZKUJ010000015.1, read as the reverse complement.
TAAACGATGCCGGAGTTTATGGAGAAAATTATGATAAATTTAGCGGCAAGAAATATTCAGAAGTAAATAAACTTGTTCTGGAAGATTTAGAAAAAAGAAATTTTGTTTACAAAATAAAACCCTACAAACACCGTTATCCACATTGTTGGCGTTGTGGGGAAGAGCTTGTATTTAGATTAGTAAATGAGTGGTATATTAAGGCTGAAGAAATCAGAAAGAAATTGATTTCAGAAAATAATAAAGTTAAATGGTATCCCGAATATGGAAAGATTAGGCAAAAAGATTGGTTTGAAAATATGAGTGATTGGCTAATTTCTAGAAAAAGATACTGGGGGCTTCCGTTGCCAATCTGGGAGTGTTCTTGTGGAAATTTTGAAGTAATCGGAAGTTTAAAAGAATTAAGAGAAAAGGCAGTAGATAAAAGGAAAGTTGATAATCTTCCTGAAATTCATCGTCCGTGGATTGATGAAATTAACATTAAGTGTAACAAATGCGGAAAAGAAGTTTCAAGAATTTTAGATGTTGGTGATGCTTGGCTTGATGCGGGAATTGTTCCTTTTTCTACATTAGATTACCTCAATAATAAAAAATATTGGAAAGAGTGGTTTCCTGCTGAGTTAATCAGCGAAAACATGCCTGGACAATTCAGAGGTTGGTTTAATGCATTATATTGGGCCAGTGTTACTCTTACTGGAAAAGTTCCTTTTAAAAAATTATTGGGATACGAAAGCCTTAAAGATGAAAAAGGAGAAGAGATGCATAAAAGCAAAGGGAACACAATCTGGTTTGATGATGCTGTAGAAAAAGTAGGAGCAGATCCAATAAGATTATTATATTGCCTGCAGGACCCGTCTCAGGAATTAAGATTTGGATTTAATGCTATGAAAGACCCAAAAAGCAATCTCAATATTCTTTACAATCTATCTAACCTTGTTGATAATATAAAAGGTGCTAAAACTTTCCAAATAGAAGACAAATGGATATTAAGCAAACTTAATTCTTTAGTTGAGTATGTTACAAAAGAATTAGAGAATCTGCATCCACATTTGGCGACAAGAGCTATAAGAGATTTCTGGATAAATGATTTTTCTAGAGGATATATTCAGTTAGTAAGAGATAGATTATCTGCTGAAGATAAAAGTGCAAAATATGTTTTAAAAGAAGTTTATGTTGTTTTGATAAAACTCTGCGCACCAATAATTCCGTTTGTTGCAGAAAGCGTTTGGCAATTCCTTAAAGATAAAAAAATAGTGAAAGAAGAAAGCGTGCATCTTTCATCCTGGCCAAAAGCAGACAGAAAAAAGATTGACAAAAATCTTGAGAAAAATTTTGAAGTTATTCTGCAGATAATTGAAAAAGGGTTTGCAGAAAGAGACGAGGCAAAGATTGGTTTGAGATGGCCGTTGGCAAAAGCAAAAATTATTTCTAAGGATTGCAAGTTGAAAGAGGAAGAAAAGAACATAATAAAAAATCAATTAAATGTAAAGAAAGTTGAATTTCAAACAGGAAAAGAATTAAATGTTGAGTTTGACACAAATATTACTCCTGAACTTGAATCAGAAGGATATGCTCGTGAACTTTCAAGAAAAGTCCAGGATTTTCGAAAGAAACTGGGATTAGAAAAAAAGAATAAAATAAAATTATATTTGATTATCGACGAGAAATTTAAGGAGATTTTGGGAAAGAATTTGGATTTTATAGCAAGAAGAACGAATTCAACCGGAATAGAGATTGTTGAGTCTGAAAAAAGATTTAGGGAAAAATTTAAAAACAAAACTGAATTTACTATAAAAGATAAAAAAGGGGGGCTTGCAGTTATTATTACCGGAAGGTAATTCCTTTGGGTTACTCTTTTATCATAACAATCTTTAAAAAGAAGTTGTTACAATAAGAAATAATATGATAGTAAAAGAAGAATTTTTGGGCAGATTAAGAAAAATATTTGGTTTAAATTTATATGAAGTTAAAGTGTGGACTGCGCTTCTCTCAAGAGGATGCAGTACTGCAGGAGAATTAAGCAGTATTTCTGATGTTCCAAGGTCAAGAACATACGACATTCTTGAAAGCCTTGAAAAAAAAGGATTTATTGTAATGAAGCTTGGAAAGCCAATTAAGTTCATTGCTTTGAAACCAGAAGAAGTTGTTGAGGGTGTTAAAAAAAGATTAGTAGTAGAAGCAAAAGAAAGATCAAAAAGACTTGAGACATTGAAAAACGACGAGGTTCTTGAAGAGTTAAATTCATTGTTTACAAAAGGAATAAAGTTTGTAGAGCCTTCTGATTTGTCTGGGTGCTTAAAAGGAAGGCAGAATCTTTACAATCATTTAGATATGCTAATAAGAGATGCAGAAAAGACAATAACACTTATGACTACATCAGAAGGACTTAATCGAAAACTTGAGATATTAATGCCTAGTCTTGAAAAATGCAAAAAAAGAGGAGTAAAAATAAGAATTGCTGCTCCTATTGACAACAATAATATAAAAGTTGCAAGAGAGTTAAAGAAAGTTGCAGAGGTTAGACATGTTGATAAGATTAAGGCAAGATTCACAATAATTGACTCAAATCAATTAATGTTTATGCTTCTTGATGATGAAAAATTCCACCCTAATTATGATTTAGGAGTTTGGATAAATACAGAATTCTTTGCTCAGGCGCTTGAGCAATTGTTTGAGCTTGCATGGAAAGACATGAAGCCGGTAAAATAATTACTTCTTGAATATTGAAAAAATTGTAAGAAAAAAATAAAAAAATTATTGGTTTAAAATTGCCATTATTACGCCAAGAAATGTTGTTAGGACAACAATCCATCCTGCAATAGCAGCAACAAGATTTCCTCCTAGCCAAAAGGGCAAGGTTAGTGTTCCGCCAATCATAGCAAATCCTACTGCTAATGAAACAATAACTCCTGTAAGCCAAGCTATAAAATTCAAAATTTTTCTTTCTTTTTTAGCCATTTCAGATTTTTACCTCCTTTTTTAATTTATTTTACAATATAAAAAGAAAAGTTGATTAAAAAATAAAAAATTTATCTTCTCTTTTTTGGGGCTTTTCTTTTCTTCGTAGCTGCCCTTTTCTTCTTTTTTTCTCCGCCGCCAGAAATTCCTGACAAAGTTGCTCGATAACCAACCGGAGCTTGTGCTGAAACAAGTCTTGATGCTTTTTCTCCAGCTCTTCTTGCTTTTGCTATTGCTTCTCTTGTATCTTTGTCAAGCCTTTGAAGTTCTGTATTTGTTTTTTTAACAGAAGCAACAAGTGATTTTTGAGATATTTTTCCAAAGAAAAATCTTTTACATTCTTGATCAAACTCATCAAGCAATCCTTGTTTTTCTTCTTGCCTTGATCTAATAAGTTCTCCAGCAACATTGAACTCTTTTAGCATCTCGGAGAAGAAAGATTCATTCATTTTTTTTACTTGAACCATTTTTCACCTCCTTACAATAGTTTAAATAAATTATTCTTTAAATAGGTTTTGGTTAATTTTTAAAATTACATCTTTTCAACAGTATCGATGCCAAGCAATTGCATTGCGTTTTTCAAAACCTGCCTAAATGATTGAACTAAAGCGAGCCGAAATGTTTC
>CAZKUJ010000014.1:0-16643 GCA_964555925.1 Candidatus Woesearchaeota archaeon | reverse complement strand
AGCCGCAGCCGCCAGCAGGATCAACTGGATTTACAATTGCTTTCTCCTACTATTGGCTAATTTATTTGAATTGAACGAAACGTTGTGGAATTTACATTCCATTAAGAACCATTCTTCTAAAGTATTTTAAGAAAAATAACTAAGTGACTGCTTCTACATACTTCATACCTTAATGCAATTCAAGTATGCTATGCACATTTTTAAGGCACTCATCTTAGTTAACATAACCTTAGAAATATTTAGATTTATAAATGTTTCGTAGTTTTTTTTAATTTTTTTCGTCGGGATTTGTATTTCTTTTTATTTTGTAATCTTTAATTTCTCTTATAAACGAAATCCCAAAAAATAAATAAAATATTTTTAATTTTTTACTTATTCTTTTCGTTAATAATTCTCAAAATTTTCTCTTCTTCTTTACATAAAGCATCATTTTCTTGAATTGCCGCATTTCTAAGACTTTCTCGATAATTCTGTAGAAGATGAATACGATGCTCAAGACCCCTCATACCGTCTCTTTTATCATATTTTTTAGAAAACTCTTTTGTTATTTTAAATCTATTACAACCAACATCCCTTACTAAACTTAATAATTCATGTCGTGGATTTAATTCTTGCAAATATCTATATTCTTGAATAACAGAATAGACTGCTACTTCATATTCTGGATAAAGCATTGACGAGTTGAGCATGTCTAAAATATCAATCTTAATATTTATAAGATTAAGTATCTTAAAAAATATATGTCTCTTTCCCAATACAAAACCAAAAGAAATTTTAAAAAAACACCAGAACCAAAACCAAAAATTTCTAAAACTAAAAAATTAATTTTTGTAATTCATAAGCATCATGCATCACATCTGCATTGGGACCTTCGTCTTCAAAGAAATAAAGTTCTAAAAAGCTGGGCAATTCCAAAAGAACCACCGAAGGTAAAAAATGTAAAAAGACTTGCAATTCAGGTTGAAAATCATCCTTTAGAATATGCAAAATTTCAAGGCGAAATAAAACAAGGATATGGAAAAGGAATTGTGAAAATTTGGGATAAGGGAACTTATGAATTAAAATTTTGGAACAGCAAGAAAATTGAATTTGTTCTTCACGGAAAAAAACTTAAAGGAAATTATGTTCTTGTTAAGGTAACTTATGGAAGTAAGCCTGAGAAAAGTTGGTTGTGGTTTAAAATTTAAATTTTTTATTACTTCTTTTTTGAGGAATTTGTCGAACTTCTTTTCCTTGCTCTTCTAACTCTCCTGTCCACCATTCAAGGTCAGGAATTTCTGCTTTAATTCCTCTTTTTTTGCAATAACCTTGAGCCAAAAGATAAAAGATAAGTCCAAGACTTCTTGGGCTTTTGTTGTTTCCTAGAATAAATTGATTTGCACCCCTAAAAAAATTATTTGTATCGCAAATCATGAAGACTTTTTTATTTACTTTTAGAGTATCATTTAATGCGTTTTTATCAACCCAAGAATCAGTAATCATTGTTAATTCATTTTCAAAAAAATCAGGAAGTTGTTTATTTGTAAGAATTCCTGCAGGATATTTTTTTGTGAAGACTCTTATACCGGCAATCTCACCGAATTTTTTCGCAGCTTTCCATCCGACCTCTCTTTTACAAACAAGAATTATGTCTTCAGGGGCAAATTTTGAAAGAAATTCTATTCCTTCTCTAAGTTTTTTATCAATTAAATCTGTATTTAAAATGGCAAGCCCGTCTGCACGCCTCCTATAAACAAATTGCCTCATATCAGGAGTTACAACTCTTGTTCCAAGATAAATTCCTGCTTTAACATAATTTTCAAGAGGAATCAACATCTCTTTTTTTTCTATTTTGACTTTTTCTTTAAGATCTTCTGTTTTTGTCTTATCTATTTTCTTTAGAAGCTCTTCTGCTTTCTTTAAGAGGGCTTTTTTCTTTTCTTCAAGGCTTTTTTCTTTTGGAAGGGATTCGGCTTCTGCAATTTTCTCGGATTTTTTCTCTTTCTTTTCAGAAATTTTTTTGGATTTTTCTAAATTTTCTTTTTCAACCTTTTCTTTAAGTTTTTCTTCAGTATCCATTGAAATTCAGAGAGATTTGCATTTAAAAAGTTTTGTGGTGGCTGTTGGCTAATTCTTGGAACTTATTTCAATTTTCTTTCAATCTCAATCAGTCGCTTTATTTTAATTTCTCTTTCTTTTCCAGTTATTCCTGTTTTCAAAAAATCAGCCTGAAAGCCAAAAGCAAGATCAGCAAGAATATCTTCTTCTGTTTCTCCGCTTCTATGAGAGAAAACTATTTGGATGTTGTTCTTTTTTGCAAGCTGGCATATTCTATTTACTTCAATCAAAGAGCCGTTTTGATTTGGTTTTACAATTAAAGCATTAATGCTTTTAAGCCCAATTGCTTTTTCAAGCCTTTTATAATTTGTAACAATTAAATCATCCCCCACTATTAATGCTTCTGGAAATTTCTTATGAAGTTGCGCAAAACTTTCGAAATCTTCTTCTTCAAAAGGATCTTCAACATAAATCAATCCAAAATTTTTTAGAATATTTGAAACATAGGAAAATTGTTCATCTTTTGTTCTCTGAAGAGGGGGATTTTGATAATGATACTTTTTTCTTTTATAAAAACTGGATGCAGCAATATCTAATCCAAAAGGTAATTTAAGAGATTTTAAAATATCAAGAACATCTTTTTCATTCAAAGAAGTTTCCCAGGCATCTTCGCAATTTTTTTTATTATCAAAATTTTCATCTTTTTCCTTAAGCAAATAAACTAATTCTTTTTTGGCTTTTTTTAAAATTTCAAATGCATCTTTAACAGAATTTGTTTTTGGAATCAAAAGAAACTCTTGGAAATCCGGTCTTTTTCCTTTTGAATGTTTTCCTCCCCCAACACAGTTTCCAACAATTCTTGGAAATTTTTTCCTTTTTGCGGCGTTTGAATTAATTATTTCCCACACTTCTTTTTTCTTTTCTTTTGCAAGAGCCTTAAGAACAGCAGATTCAAGCGCAAAAATAGTATTTGCTCCAACATGGCCTTCAACAATGTCTTCTATTCTCCTCAAATCGTTGAAATCATCTATATTCTCTTCAGAAAAATAATCTGAAAATTTTTTCAGAGTTTCTATATCTTTTTCAAGATCTTGTTTGTAGGATTTTGCTTCAAATTTCCCTGTTGATTTTCCCGTTGGTGCACTGGAAAAAAACCTTCCAACATTTGTGTCAATAGAAACAAAAATTGTTTTTTCCTTAGATGAATTTAGAATGTGCTTAGCAGACACTTTCTTTATTACAACCATCTAAGAAAAAATAAAAAAGGATTTATATACTTTATTGAATTCACAAGATAAATTTAGGAAAATTATTCCTCTTCTTTAACTTCTTCAGAAATTTCTTCTGCCTCTTCTTCAGGATTAACAAGACCCATAATTTCTCCCTCTTTTGCAATTTCTTCCTCTTCTTGAGACATCTTCTTTTCCAATTTTTCATCACTCGCATATTCTTTAACTCTTTTCAGTTTCTCTTCTTTTCTTTTTGGAAATGGCCTTTTAACAGAAATAGGGAGAACATCAGATTCCAATTCAATTTCAGCTATTTTCAAGGCGTCATATTGTATTTTTTCTAATTCTTCTTTGCTTAATTTCACCAAAAGTGGTGCGTTCATTGCAATCTGCAGAGCTCTTGCTCCGATTATCCTCGCTGTTTCATATTTTGTTAATTTGTCTTTTAATTTTGGTTCAGGCATTTTATATTAATCTTTTAAATGATTTAATTTTTAGTGTTAATCTAAATATTTTTCTATTTCGGAAAAAACTTTTTTTCTAGTTTTTTCAGTGAAATCTAAAATTTTATGCATATCTTCTATACTTATTTCCTTTGAATTACCTTTTTGCAATGAAAAAATAGTTCCGTTTACAGATCCACCGATGGTAATTCTTAAATCACTAACATCTTCTTCTTCAAGCGTCGGATCCACAATTAAATTATCTCCTATCTTGTGGGCAGTTATAATTATTGGAATATTTTTTGAAAGAGGTATTTTTTTGTCTGTAAATTCTCCGTAAACAACTCTTTCAGCTTTTTCATCATATTTTGGCAATCTGGCTGTTTTTAATGCAATTATGGCGCCAATTCCTGCAGCATCAATTAAATTTCCGTCGTCGTTTATAGGATAAATATCTATGAAAATTGACCAGACTTTTTCTCCTTCTTTTATGCATAATTTTTCCAATTCGATGAATTTGCTTTCTCTTATTCCTCGATCAATTAATCTTCCAATTTCAATTGCAGGAAATCTTGGAGGTCCGCTTTCAAATCTTTCTGAGCTTAAAGGAAGCAATTCTGCCGTTACCATTAAATTTCCTTTGTCTGGAGAATCAGGATATGGTGCCGAAGCATCAAGTTTAACTCCAACAATAACCTCTGTATTTCCTATTTTGACTCTTGCAGAACCTTCTGCTTTTTTTGAAATGTTTTTTTCCACAATTATTTTTCTAAACTCTTCCAAACCTCTTTCATCAAATCTTTTTCCTTGTGAAAGATATTCTTTTATTCTATTTCCTGTTAATCTTGAAGTTTCCATTTTTATTTCAACGACTCCTTTAATGCTTTTTTCTGGACTTCGTAAATTTCTTTTCCTGCTTTTCGTGCAAGTTCAATAGCTTCTTTTAATTCTTTTGAAGTAATTCTTCCATCTAATTGAATATGTGTTATCTCACCCCGGGGAGTCATTGTGATTGGAATATCTGTTGAGCCTTCTCCTTCTTCCCAATCTTCTTCTTCTTTGGTTAAATCTACAACAAGTTGTTTATCTAACTTACCTATTGAAACACTTGATACTAAACTTTTCATAGGAATACCTGCTTGCGCAAGGGCAAGAGCAGCCGCATTAATTCCCGCGCATCTTGTTGAAGCATCAGCTTGAAGAATATTTATGTGCACGTCTATGACCATGTTTGGATATTTTTTTATCATAAGAATTGGTTCAAGAGCCCATTCTGTTATCTTGCTTATTTCTGTACTTCTTCTGCTTGGACCAGGCCGAATTCTTTCTGTAACAGAAAAACTAAGCATACCGTAATTGCATCTTAATGTTCCTTTTTCAGGATTTTGCTGATGCTGCGGATGCATTTTTTTAGGACCATAAACAGCAGCTATTGCGATTGTGTCTCCAAATGAAAACATTGCGCTTCCATCTGCGTTTGGTACAACTCCGACTTTAGCTTGCATTTTTCTTGTTTCTTCAATTTTTCTTCCATCAGGTCTTTTAAACGCTGTCATTTTTTATACTCCTTATCAGAATGTTTTTCTTTTTCAAACCATTCTTGTATTTCATCAGTTAAACCTTGGGCAAAAGATCTTTCTGCAATAAAGTTTACGGCTTTTTTTACTAAAAGTTCATTTTCAATTTCATCTCCTATTATCCAAATTAAGCCATTCTGTCCAACAGTAATGTCACAATTAGATTCCTTTTTTATAAGATTTATCATACTTCCTTCTTTTCCTATAATCCTCGGTACCTTGCTTGGATTTATTTGCATAATAATTCCCCCGTCTATTTTTCCAAGCCCCCTGCCTTTTACAGTTAAATCTATTCCCCGATTTGTTATGCCAACAATTTTTGCTACGACCATATCTCCTATATCAAAAACATCGCTTAATCCGTCCTTGCTCACATATTTTGGAACTTCTTGAAGAGGCAAAAACGCATCTTCTGGAGCATCTAATCCGATTACCCATCCATAAAAAGTGATGTTCTCAACCTCGCCAATAATCACATTTCCATTTCTTGGCTGATAAACTCCAGACAAAGGAATTACTCTTATGAGCCGATTGAATTCTTCAGCTAGTCCGTATCTTATAGCTATAATTTCTTCTCCAATTTTTTCAGTTCCTTCTCCAGGAAGATAATCTTGTCCCTTCGCGATAACTTCTCCGGGAATTACAATTTCTCTATTATTTTTATCTTTCATCTTTTATCTCTTCTGTTATTGCAGAACCATGAGTTACTGAATTTAATTTGTCATAAAATGAAAAAAGCTGGTTTCCTGCAAAAATTGAAACAATAACTTCCAAATCACCATTATTTAGCCAGTTTTCTTTTTCTTTATATGGATTTATTACTCCGTAAGCTTTTCCAGTATGAATTGCAGGAATAGTTATTTTTATTCTTTTTGTTTCGAGTCTTATTGGAAGAACCTTACTTAATTTTTCAATAATTTCTTTAATCTGCTCTTCTATTGGAATTTTTTTTAGATTTATTTGAGTTTGTTCTAAAGCATTTCTAATTCTTTCAGGCGTGTGCGGATTTCCTGTTTGAGGATCAACAGCACCTTTTGTTAAGAAATCAACAATTTGATTAATTCTCTTTTCTTTTTCTTCCTCTCTATAATCCTGATTTAAAAGAATTTCTCCTTCTTTTATTATTTTTTCAGCAGCAGAATTTATATCGATTGTTCCAAAAGCTTCTTCCATATCTTTTGAAGAAGCATTCAAACCCTTTTTTGAGTCACTAAAAATTTTATCTATTTCTAGAAAATTTCTGTCAGAAGATTCTCCTTTTTTGAATTTAAGTGCTTTTTCAAGGTCAACAATAATTTCAAAATTTTTACCGAATTTTTTTAATCGCGCAGTAGTTTGAACCATCTTACTTAATAAAATCACTTATTTCCCCCTTAATCAATCTTTTAAGTTTTCCTTCTTCACTTTTAATATAAACTAATTCAAAACGGGCAAGGTCAAAATTTTTACCTTGAACTTCTCTAAATATATCCAAAGCGATTTTTGCATTTTTTTTAATAATATTATCCTTTTTGTATTTTTCGCGAAGTTTTTCCTTTATTTTTTCGTCATTTTCTCCGATAGCGTTTGCGTAATAAGCAAAATAATTTCCAGTTACATCACTTGTATAAAGTTCCGGCTTTTTGTTATTAATTCCGGCTAGCATTAAAGAAACTCCAAACGGCCTAGCTCCACCATATTGAGTGAATTGTTGTTTTAAATTTGAAAGATCTTTTATTATAACTTCTGGTTCTATAGGGGAATCATAAACTATTCTATGTTGTTGAGCGACAACCTGGGCTTTTTCAATAAGAATTCTTGCATCAGAAACAATTCCTGCTGTGCTGACTATTAGATGTAAATCAATTTCGTAAATCTTGTGCGCAAGTGTCTCAGCTATAAGGGTGTCCTTTAATCTTTTGTCAGCCATTAAAAAAACTCCGTCTGAACAAATCATTCCTATGCTAGAACTACCTAATCTGACTGTTTTTTGTGCATATTCAACCTGAAGAATTGTCCCTTCAGGAGAAAACATTGTCGCAGTTCTATCATAGCCCATGGCTTGATGTTGCATATCTATAGGCATTTCCATTTTTTCTAATTTAAGAAAATCTTATAATAAACTTACTCTATTTTCTTCTTCTTATCAAAAACTAAAATTTAATTTATTTAAAAGGTTTTCGCTTGATTGTGAAAGTTAATTTTTCCAAATTTTTAGCTAATCTTATTAAAAATCTCCCTGTAATTCTGCTTATTGGCTTTTCTAATACTTGTTTTGAAAAGCCCATATCCTCTATTATTTTTCTTGATTCTCTTTTGGTTTTTCCTCTTTCAACTAAAGAATAAAGCAGTGCATTTTTTATTTTCCCGTTTTTCTTCAAAATAGAAGCCAAAAGCGATTCCTCAAAAGATAATTTCTTTTTGCTTTCAAGCCTTATCAACCAAGAATTATTTTTTGGAGGGGGTGAAAAGCACTTTTTATCTACTTCTAATGTAAAATTAATATTATAAAATAAATTAGAAATAATACCCATTTTTGACTTGTTTTCTTCCAAAATTTTCTTAAAATTTTCTCCAACTATCAGCACAATCTCGGGAATTTCATCTGCTATTGATTTTTTTATTAATTGCTCTGAAATAAAATAAGGAATATTGGAAACGATTTTTGCATAGCCTTTCCAGGAATAATTAAAAGCATTATCATATATAATTTCCAGATTATTCTGTTTCTCTTTCAAATCCCCTAATTTTTCAGCATATCTTTTATCAATTTCAAAAGCAAGCACTTTTCCTGCTTTTTGTGCTAATTTTGTTGTAAGATTTCCTTCTCCGGCACCGATTTCTATTATTTTGTCCTTTTTAGAGATTTTTGCAAGAGCCACTTCTTTCTCAATTATTTCAGAGTCGATTAAAAAATGCTGACCCTTATCCAAATCTTTTTCTATGTTATTTGATAGAAACAGATCGGAAACATTTTCAGATTCTTTTGAAATAAACATTTTCTAAGCTTTTTTTCTTAATCCTTTTAGAGTTCCAGACACCCTTTTAACTTCTATTCTTTCAGGCCAGATTGCAAAGCAAGCCCGAACAGAATCAACAGCCCCACGATTTACAGAAATTATTGCTTTTTCTCCTTTTAATTCAATTAATTTCAATGCTGTTTTTGACATTCCTAAAATTCCTATGCCTTCGAGCACAGATTTTTCAATATCTTTTATTTTCCCGTTAATAAGGAGATATCGCTTTTTCTCTCTAAGACTCGGTTTCAATGCTTTCATGATATTTATAATAAAAAAGAGTTTTTATAATTTTATTCTTGCTTCCAACAGAAAGAGTTTTTAAACCAATATTTCTATCTATTACTAAAAATAGGGAATTCATTCAAAATGGAAGTTTGTGTAATAGGCGGATCTGAGGAAGTTGGAAAGAATATGACAGCTGTGCGCGTTGGAGATGATGTTTTTATATTTGATATTGGACTTCATATTCCCGGAATAGTTGAGCTTCAGGAAGAACACCTTTTAAATTACGCACATCGTTTTAAAAGAGGAGAAGAGATAAAACGAGTCGAGCAAAAATACACAGAAGAAAAACTTAGACAATTTGGAGCAATTCCTGATGACAGAATTCTTGATAAAATTGAATGGAGAGATAAAGTAAGGGCGATTTTTATCAGTCACGCTCATTTAGACCATGTTGGGGGATTGCCTTATCTTATTAAAAGATATCCAGGAGTTCCTATTTTTGCAACACCTTTCACAATGAAAGTTTTGGGAACCCTGTTAGAAGACGAAGGAATAAAACTTACCAATCCCCTTAAAATTATTCAGCCAAATTCCACGCATCCGATTAAGGGAAAATCTGAAACTTACAAGGCAGAATTTATTCATGCCACGCACTCTACTTTAGATTGTGTTTTTTTAGCTTTGCACACATCCAAAGGAATATTCTTTTATGGCTTGGATCTTAAATTTGATAATAAGCCTACAATGGGTTCTCCGCCAAACTATAGAAGATTTAGTGAGCTTGGAAAGAAAAAAGTAAATGTTCTTGTTATAGATGCATTGTATTCTGGAACAGAAAAAAAACCAGGAAGCGAAACAATTGCAAAACATCTTATTGAAGAAGCTATTTCAAAAGTAAAATATTCAAAAAAAGCAATGTTCGTGACAACTTTTTCTTCACATATAGAAAGATTAAACAGCATAGTTGAGTTTGCAAAAAAAACAAAAAGAGAAATTGTATTTATTGGGCGCGGACTTTACAAATATGTGAATGCAGCTATAGCAGTTAAAAAATGCCCTTTTAAAAAAGATATAACTCTTCTGAAATATAACAGACAAGTAAACTCTTTTCTCAGAAAAGTAGAAAACAACCGAGAAAAATATTTTATTGTTTGTACAGGACATCAAGCAGAAGAAAATTCAATTTTAGATAGAATTGTGAGGGGAGAAACTCCCTTTAAGTTCAGAGAAGGAGACAATTTAATATTTTCTTCATCTATAATTCCAACACCGATAAATATTGCTGCGAGAGATAAAATGGATAATAAACTAAAAAGAATCGGTGTAAGACTTCAATTAGATGTTCATGTTCATGGCCATGGAAGTAGAGAAGATATGAGAGATCTGATAAGACTTCTAAAACCAAAACATATAATTCCTGTCCATGGAACAATGCAGCAAGAAGCCCCATTGATAGGACTTGCCTCTGAATTGGGATACAAATTCGGTGAAACCTCTCATCTTACTAGCAATGGCAAGATCTTGAAATTGTGAATTTTTACTGCATAAAACAATTTTTAAACTATCTTACATTAATCTTTATAAAATAAAGAAACCAATAATTTAGGCATAATTTATATTTTACAATGGCAAAACTAAAATCAGACCCTCATAAATTCAGTCGTTTCCCTTTTGGGAAAAAGATTTTGTATAAACCATTTAAATAAAATGGCAAAAGAAGAAATTGTGGGTGGATTAAAAGCAGCTCTTGCAAGAAATGAACCCCTTCAAAAAGCAATGATGAGTTTTTATAATGCAGGCTACTCAAAAGAAGATATTGAAGATGCTGTTCAGGAATTGCAAACTCCCCAATTTTTCGGTCAGCCAGTTGCACAGACACAGCCAGTCAAGCAATCAGTTCAATCTTCTGCTCAATCTATTACGCAATCACCTTCAAAAGTTGTTCAGAAAGTTTCAAAATATGATGCAAAACCAAAATCAGCAGGAAAAACAATAACCATAATCTTTGTTTTCTTACTTCTTTTGTTATTAGGAATATTGGCTGCAGTCGTATTATTCAGAGAAGAATTAGCAAACTTTTTCAACAATATCTTATAGAAATAAGAACTATTGGTTAATGAAATAATTTTGTTGAATAAAATCACAATCAATTTTATATACTCCCTTCGTACTTCTAAATTTATAGAAATAAAATGGTAAAATTTGCACATCTCGCAGACGTTCATTTGGGCGGATGGAAACAGCAGCCCCTTCAGGAATTAAACACCCAATCATTCAAAAAAGCATTAGAAATATGCATAAAAGAGAAAGTAGATTTTGTTTTAATTTCAGGAGATTTATTTGACTCTGCTTTTCCTCAAATAGATGTTCTTAAAGAAACTTTTGCAGAATTCAGAAGATTGCATGATGCGAAAATTCCTTGCTTCCTCATTGCAGGCTCTCATGATTATTCTGTTTCTGGAAAAACATTCCTTGATGTTCTTGAAAAAGCAGGATTTTGCAAAAATGTTGGAAATTTTGAAGAAAGAGAAGGAAAAATAATTCTAAATCCAACAATTTACAAAGGAATTGCGATTTATGGTTATCCGGGAAAAACTTCTGGTTTAGAAATAGCAGACTTGAGAAGAGCTGTTCTGAATGACTCTCCTGGAATGTTTAGGGTAGTTATGCTTCATACAATAATTGACAAGGCAAAAGGAACTCTGCCAATAGATTCTTTAGAAACCTCCAAACTTCCTCCTGCAGATTACTATGCCTTAGGACATTTACACATAGATTTTCAATATGATAATCTTGTTTATCCAGGGCCGGTTTTTCCTAATAATTTCCAAGAACTTGAAGATCTTGAATATGGAAGATTTTGCATTGTTAATACTAATGCAGAACCAACAAACTCAATTAAAAAAATAGAGTTAAAATTAAAAGAGGTTGTTTCTCTGGACATAGAAGTAAATAACGCGCTTTTTGTAACAGAAAAAATAATCGCAGAATTGGAAAAAAAAGACATAGAAGATAAAATAGTTCTTTTAAGACTTAGAGGAGATCTTGAGGTTGGAAAAAATTCAGACATAAAATTTTCACAGATAGAAGAGGTAATAAAAAGAAAAAAAGCATACTTCTTTTTGAAAAATACCTATGAACTAAAAACAAAAGAAGCAAATATGGAGATTAAAATTGAAGAAACAGAAGATGTAGAAGAAGACACAATAAAAAATTATGTAGAGAAGAACCCGTCAAACTTCAATAAATTCGTTCCGCAACTAATAGATATTCTTTCAAAAGATAAGCAGGAAGGAGAAACCTCAGAGGTTTTTTTTGGAAGACTTTTAGATGAGTCCAAAAAAGTACTTAATTTTTAGTGTTTCCATAAAATGATAATAAAAGAAATAATTTTGTCTAATATAAGAAGCTACAAAGAACAGAATGTAGTATTTCCAGAGGGATCTACTCTTCTTTCAGGAGACATTGGTTCTGGAAAAACATCTATTCTTTTAGGAGTAGAGTTTGCTTTGTTTGGATTGCAGCCAGGGCAAAGAGGAGCATCTTTGTTAAGAAATGGAGAGAAAGAAGGGGGCGTGATTCTTAAACTGAACGTGGATAATAAAGACATAATTATTGAAAGGACTCTTAAAAAAGGAAAAACAGTTTCACAAGATTATTGTGCAATAACTATTGATAATGAAAAACAAGAGCTTTCTGTTACAGAAATAAAAGACAGGATATTGGAGATTCTCAATTATCCAAAAGAATTCGCAAAAAAACAGAACATGCTTTACAAATTTACAGTTTATACACCACAGGAGGAAATGAAGCAGATAATTCTCGAAGACCCAGAAACCCGACTTAATACTTTAAGACACGTGTTTGGAATAGATAAATACAAAAAAATTATCGAAAACGGAGCAATTTTAACATCAAAATTAAGAGAAGAAAGAAGACTTAAGGAGGGAAAAATTGATGGTTTGAACTCAGATAAAGCAAATCTTGTTCTGAAAGAAACAGAGCTCGAAGAAAAATATTCTAATCTTACTTCAATTGAAAAAGAACTTTCCCTTAAAACCAATGTCAAAAAAAGCATTCAAGAAGAAGTTGAAAAAATAATTGAAAAAATAGATGAGAGAACAAAACTTCGGCAAGAAGTTGAAAAAACAAAAATAATGCTTTCGAATAAGCAGGAAATTTTAATAAGCAATTCAAAAATAATAGGGCAAATAGAATTTCAGATTAAAGAATTATCTAATTTAGATTTTAAAGAAGAAAAAATATACGCGGTTGAACAGGAAATTGCAATAAAAAAGAAAGAAAAAAATTTATGGAATGATGAAAATTTAAAAATTGCTTCACAGATAAATTCTCTAAAAATAAAAAACCAGGATAACGAAACTATCAAGAAAAAATTAGTTCATATTGAGATTTGTCCGACATGTCTGCAAAATGTCGGAGCAGTATACAAAAGCAACATTATTAACAAACTTGATTCAGAGATATCTGAAAATTTAAAAAGTATTTCTAAACTAGAATTGGAGAAAGAGAGAATTGCAAAATCTTTATTGGAAATTGAGAAACAAATTTCATTAGGAGAGAAAAGAATTCAGGAACTAAACATACTTAAAATAAGAATTCAGGAAATCGAGGAAAAAGCTAAAAGACTTAAAGAAGTAAAAAAAATCAATGAACTGATTTTACAAGATATTAAACTTTTGAAAGAACATTTTGAGAATTTAAGCAAATCGATTTTTGAACTAAACAAATTTGAAAAAATATTCGAACTAAAACAGAAAGAACTTGAAGTATCTGCAAGAGAAGAGAAATTCGCAGAAATACGGATTGCTGAATCCAAAAAGGAAATAGAAGTTTTTTCCAGACAAATATCTGAACTTAAAGAAAGAATACGAAAAACAGAAGAGATAAGAGAACAACTTAATTATATCACTGCGCTTGAAACTTGGATATCTAAAAATTTTATTCCTTTAATATCTGTAGTAGAAAAAAATGTGATGATTAAACTTAAGCACGAATTCTCAAAACTTTTTGCTAAATGGTTTTTAATGCTTGTTTCTGAAAATTTTGAAGCAGGGCTTGATGATAACTTTACGCCGGTGATTGAATATCAAGATTATGAAATAGATTATTCTTATCTTTCCGGAGGAGAAAGAACAGCTGTTGCTCTTGCATATCGCTTGTCTTTGAATCAGGTTTTGAATTCTCTTTTAAGCAAAATTAAAACAAAAGATATTGTTATACTTGATGAGCCAACAGACGGCTTTTCAGAACAGCAATTAGACAAAATCAGAGAAGTTTTGGATCAGCTAAATGCGAGACAGTTGATAATTGTAAGCCACGAGCAAAAAATAGAGGGGTTTGTAGACAATGTAATAAAATTCAAAAAAGAATATGGCATTTCAAAAGTTATTTCCGAAAACTTTATAAAAGAGAACTTCCCATAAAATTATAGAGTTAGTTCTAATTATATTAAAGACAAATAGATATTAACTAAGATGAACAGTGAATTAAAAAACTCGGTTTTGAAAACAGGAACAACAATCCTTGGAATAGTTTGCAAAGATGGCGTTGTTATGGCTAGCGATAGGCAGGTTACAGCTGGCGGAAATATAGTCATGCATAAAAATTTCAAAAAAGTCAATCAAATAAATGATTATCTTGTTGTTTCTTGGACAGGCGGACTTGCTGATGCATTAAAGCTTTCAAAATTAATTATGGCTGAATTAAGGCTTAAGGAATTAAGGTCAAAATCCCGCCCAAGTGTTAAGCAGGCAGCAAATCTTGTTGCAGCAATAACCTATTCTCAAATAAGACAGCCTTCAACAATACCAAATATTGTTGGAACTCTTATTGCAGGATTTAATGAAGATGGCACTTCTGAACTTTACACAATAGATCCTTCTGGAGGAATCTGCCAGGTAGAGGATTATGATGCAAATTTTGGTTCTGGAATGCCTTATGTTCTAGGATTGCTTGAAAGGCAATATAAACCCGGAATATCTCTGAAAGAAGGAGTTGAACTTGCTGTTGAAGCTCTCAAATCATCCACTCAAAGAGATACTGGCTCTGGTCACGGAATCGATGTTTATACAATTGCAAAGGATGGCATAAAAAAAGTCTTTGAACAAGAAATTCTTCCAGAATACAAAAATTCAAAGAAACAATAGTTTTGACATAATATTCAATACTTTAATTATATTTTTAAAAGAAAATTTTGAGGGGATAGATAATAAAAATAATTGGAATTTAGAATATGGATATTCTTAAACACATAACTGATAATTTGCAGGGCAACATCACAGAAGCGAATTTTGAAGGAGCAAATATAGTTCTTTATACAGATAATGAAAAATTTTTCAAAGAAGGAGAAAGCCAAGTTAAGGAACTTGTAAACAATCTGAAAAAAAGAATAGAACTAAGAGCAGATACAAAAATTTTATGGGACCAAGAGAAAACAAAAGATGAGATAAAAAAAATCGTGCCTGAAGAAGCAGAAATAACAAATATCATCTTTGACCAATATCGAAGCATTGTTGTAATAGAAGCAAAAAAACCAGGAATGGTTATTGGAAAGCAAGGCTCAATTCTTGAAAGCATAAAAAAAACAACATTGTGGACATCGCATGTTCAAAGGTCTCCTGCAATAAAGAGCCAGATAACTGAAAATATTCGGGAAGTTTTGTATGCAAACAATAATTATCGGAGAAAATTCCTCAATGAAATAGGAACAAAAATCTACAAAGGATGGAGTTCTGAAAAAGTTGAAGAATGGGTTAGACTTACTTTTTTAGGTGCGGCAAGACAGGTTGGAAGAAGCTGCCTACTTTTACAAACCCCAAATTCAAAAGTTCTGCTTGATTGTGGAATTGATGTTGCAGGACAAGGATCTGACAAATTTCCTTATTTTGATGTTCCTGAATTTGATATAAGAGAAATAGATGCCATTATATTAAGCCACGCGCATCTAGACCACGGAGGATTAATTCCTTATCTTTACAAAATGGGTTATAAAGGACCCACATACATGACTGCGCCGACAATGGATCTTGCAGCTCTTCTCGCTCTTGATTTTATAGGGGTTGCTTATAAACAAGCAGCAACGCCGTTATTTGGTTCAAAAGACATAAAAGAAATGGTAAAGCACACAATTTGTCTGAATTTTAATGAGGTTACAGACATAACACCTGATTTAAGATTAACATTTTATAATGCAGGACACGCTCTCGGAAGCGCAATGGTTCATCTTAATATTGGAAACGGACTCCATAATTTTCTTTATACAGCAGACTACAAATATGCAAGAACAAGGCTCCTTGACCCTGCCATAACAACCTTTCCAAGAATTGAATCTGTTCTTACAGAAGCAACATACGGTGCAAAGACAGATGTTCTTCCACCAAGAATTGAATCAGAGGAAAATCTTATTGAAATAATTAACAACATAATTGATAAGGGTGGAAAAGTGCTGATTCCTGAATTAGGTTTAGGTCGTGCTCAGGAAACAATGCTCATAATAGAAGATGCAATAAACTCGGGAAAAATGAAAAAAATACCTGTTTACATAGACGGAATGATTTGGGATATTAATGCAATTCACACAGCTTATCCTGATTTTTTAAGCAACACAGTGCGCTCGTCTATTTTTCAGGATAAAAATCCTTTTGTTTCAGAAACTTTTATAAGAGTTGCTTCTTCACAGGAAAGAGAAAAAGTAATAGAGGGTGGTCCGTGTGTTGTTCTCGCAACATCAGGTATGCTTGTTGGAGGGGCATCTGTTGAATATTTTCGGGCTTTTGCAGGAAATGAAAAAAACGCAATAATCTTTGTTTGTTATCAGGGTGTCGGCTCTCTTGGAAGACAGGTCCAGGAAGGATTAACTGAAACAAAAATGATGGTTGACGGGCGCGAAGAAGATGTAAAAATCAATTTTCAAATCTATACAATTGCAGGACTTAGTGCTCATGCCGGAAGAAATGAGATAATGGCTTTTTTCAACAACATCCGTCCAAAACCAAAAAAGATTATTGTGAATCATGGCGAAGTCTCAAAATGCCTTAATCTGGCATCAGCACTGTATAAGCTTAACAAAGTAGAGACATGTGTTCCAAGAACTCTTGAAACTATAAGGTT
>CAZKUJ010000013.1:6222-17681 GCA_964555925.1 Candidatus Woesearchaeota archaeon | reverse complement strand
ATATAATGAGAATGCAGATTCCAAAAAGCGTGAACATAAAGATTGAAATGAAGGATTAGGGGAGTTTTTTCTATTAATAAATTAGAAATTTATACGGAATTCTTTACCGTGATCTCTAAAACCAAGCCTTATATATAATTCATGCACATTTGGTTTTTCATAACGACTGGTACAAATTAGTTTATAACAATCTCTTTGTTTAGCTTCTTCAATAATCTTTTTTACAAGATTTGAGCCAACTCCTTGACCACGCAAAACTTCATCAACAAATACATCTTCCATTATTCCAAAAGGTTTTTCATGTAAATCATTAGAAAGCACATAAAGATAAGCTCTTCCAATTTCTTTTCCATTTTGTTCTATATAAAATTTGATTCCGTTTGCATTTATGTTTCTTCGTTTAATTTCCATAAAATATGTTTTTTATAGCAATTTAAAAATATTCTTGTGATAAAAACGCCCCGACCAGGAATCGAACCTGGAAGCCTGTAAAGGCCTCGCTTTCCAAGCGAGTGCAGTACCATTGTGCCATCGGGGCTGTTTCTGCAGTAAATGCGGTATCGGGGAATCGAACCCCGATTTGATCGTTTTTGCAGAGGAATTCTTCAAATGAACCGAAGCTTCGTCATTCATGGCAACGACCTGTTCTACCGCTAAACTAATACCGCTTGATAATAAAGAGAATTATTAGTTTTTAAAAATTTAGAATGCTGAAAGATAATTCAAAATTCCTGCAAAACTCACCCAGACAAAATATGGTAAAAGAAGATACAAAGAGGTTTTATTTATACGGTAAGTTGCAATTAACATAATCAGAATTGAAAGCCAAAGAAAAATAAGCTCAAAAAAAGCAAAAAGAGGATTTTTCACTCCGAAATATAAAAAACTCCAGAAAAGATTTAGCAAAAGATTTATTCCAAAAACCAAAAAAACTATTTTTCTTTCTGTTCTATCTGCAGAAGTCCATGCAATATAAAGAGAAATTGCTATAAGGAAAAAAAGAATATTCCACACTATCGGAAAAACAAAATTTGGGGGAGTTAATTTTGGCTTTATTGTCTCATACCAGTCAGAATTAACAGAAGATGAAGTGAATAAACTTCCGAGAAAAGCAATCAGATATACAATTAGCAGGGAAAAAACCAAAATTTTCCAATTTATTTTTTTCATTTTATACTATTTTAACCTGCTCGAAGTATTTCAAAAATTGATTCAAAGTCAAGTGAATTAAAAACCGTTCTTGGAAAAACTAAAAGTAAAGGAATTATTAACAAAAATTCTAATAACTTAAAACCCTTCAATAATCTAATCTTATCCTTAATCTTTCCCATGAATATTAACCTCTTTGAAATGGCCCCGGAAGGAATCGGACCTTCGCTTCCTCGGTGTAAACGAGGTGTTCTACCATTAGACTACGAGGCCCTAATTTATTTAACAATTTTGGATTATAAAACTTTCTGCTTGGCAAATCTTCAAAACCTTTATAAGTCTTTGGAAATTAGTTTTTTAATGGCTAAACTGAAACGCTAAAATCGTTTCGTATAACCCATTTCAAATAAAAAATAGACAAAAAACATACTTAAAAATGGCTAAAGAAAACAAGGAAAACGAATATAATGGAGGGCGAATCATTCCAGAAATGAATATAAATGAAGATTATTCTGCAAAGAAAAATAATGCTTCTGAAAATCCAGAAAAAATGCAAAAAGCTCTTGAAAAAACAAAAAAAGAGCTTGAAAAACTCAAAATTTTCATTGTTAAAAAATATCCTTTTACAGAGGCTATTGGTATTTTACCACCCCAATCTGCAGGTCTGTTTTTAGAAGATGAACTCGGCGAAGATGTGCCAAAGCAAGAATCTGAAAAACTGCTGAAAAAAGTTCATCTTTGTGTTATATTTCCTGAAGAGAAATTCAAGGAAATACCAAAAATAAAAAAAGAAATTATTTCAGAAATTGAAAAATCCAAGCAAAATGTTTGGATTTATACAAAAACTCCTGTTGATCTTTGGGAGGCTTGTCTTGATAGTAAATTTGAACTTGTTAATGCTATTGGAATGTCTTTTCCTCTTCATGATAGGGGGATTCTTTCTGCACTAAGAGTTGCAGAAATTCATAAATCTCTTGTTCTTCATAAATTTGACAAGTATGTTGTTTCTTATGTTGTCGGCGGAAGTCTTGTTCGAGGCAATGTCACAAAAACATCTGATGTTGATTCTTTTGTAATTATCAATGATACAGATGTTAAAAGAATGCCAAGACTTGAACTTAAAGAAAGACTTAGAGGGATGATTTACCAATATATTGCAGAAGCAACAGCTCTTGCAGGTGTTAAAAAAGATATACTTAACGTGCAGATATATCTTTTGACAGATTTTTGGGAAAGTGTTAAAGACGCACACCCTGTTATGTTTACTTTTATTAGAGACGGAGTTCCTCTTTACGATAAAGGGACATTTCTTCCTTGGAAAGCTCTTTTAAAAATGGGAAGATTAAAACCAAGTCCTGAAGCAATTGATATGTTCATGAGAACAGCTGAAAAAACAGGAGAATTTGTTGAAAGACGTTTGCTTGACGCAATGGTTGACCTTTATTACAAGGTTTTGAATCCATCACAAGCACTTATTATGCTTTATGGCTCTCCACCACCAACTCATAAAGAAACACCTAAATTAATGAAAGATATTTTTGTTCTCAAGGAAAAACTTCTAAAAAACTCTGAAATTGCTGTTCTTGAAAAACTTGTGAAAATGTTTAAAGAATATGAGCACAATCCAAAAATGAAAGTAAGGGGTTCAGAAATAGACGGGTTCACAAAGGATTCAGATGTTTACATTAAAAGACTTGAAGAATTAAGAAAAGATATAGAAAAAAGAAGCCAAGAAAGAATTATAGGGCAGATTTCCAAAGATATTTTTGATTTGCTCGGGGCAATTGTTGGCAAAAAATCTCAAACAATGATGATCTCTGAATTTGATAAACTTGTCAAAAAAGGCAAATTCACACATCAGCATCTTAGAATTTTGAAAGACACGATCAAGGCTAAAACTGAATTTAAAAAAGAAAGAATGAGTATTCATAAAGTTGATGCATTGAGAAAAGATGCAGCAATTTTGATTAATGAGTTGATTGATTACGCACAAAGAAGTGATCTTATTTCTCTGGAAAAAGGAAGAATGAGATTAAGATATAAAAAAGAAGGCAAAGAACTGCTTGCAGAACTTTTACATTGCAATGGGGCAAGCTTTTTGTTTATTGGTGGGGGCGTAAAAAAGATTACTGAAAAAATAGAAAACTCAAGCACGAAAGAGGTTTCTAATGCTATTGAGCAGCAGAAATCAAAAAAAGATCTTGCAATTAATCCAAAAATTTTTGATTTGCTTAGAAAAGAATTAGGAGAATTTGAAGTTATTCTATGAGGAAACTTTAAAAACTGATTTTATAATTAAATTATAACATACTATAAAAATGAAAGAAAAATCAAAGATTTTCAATCATTCGTATTCAAGAGAATCCAAATGAAAGGAAAAATTGTTCAATTTCGGCGCGGAAGGCACGTAGTTCACGAAAAGCATTTTTTAATAGATGCAGGTGTCACAAATAAAAAAGAAGCTGAGAAATTTGTTGGGAAATGTGTTGAATGGAAATCCCCTGCAGGAAAAATAATTAAAGGAAAAATTTCTGCTTGCCACGGAAATAAGGGATTGGTAAGAGCTATTTTTGAAAAAGGACTTCCAGGCCAGGCAATAACAACAGAAGTTGAAATAAAATAAAATGGCATTAACTAAAATCAAAGATTTTGTAAAAGTCAATTATATAAAATAAAATGGCATTAAGAAAAGCAGCATCGTATTCAAAAAAGAAAGTAGTTCCGTATACTAGAATAAGCAAAAAGAAAGGAAAGTCATATATTAAAACAGTTCCACCGCAAAAAATTGTAAAATTTTCTATGGGTTCTGAATCTCTTTATAGAGAAGGAAAACTTCCTCATGAACTTCTTATGATTTCTGAAGAACCAGTCCAGATAAGACATAATGCTCTTGAAGCCTGCAGACAGTATCTAAATAAAAAATTTGATAAAGAATTTTCAGGACAATATCTTTTCAAAGTAATTCCGTTTCCCCATCATATTCAGAGAGAGAATAAAATGCTTGTTGGAGCAGGAGCTGACAGAATGCAGTCTGGAATGCAGCTTGCTTTTGGAAAACCAATGGGAAAGGCAGCCATAATAAAAAATAGAGGAAGAATATTTTTCGTTGCTGTTCCAAATGAACGAGCAGCACAATCAGCAAGAAATACTTTAAAGAAGATAAAATCAAAGCTTCCATGCAAGACTAGAATACTGTATCAAATCCAAAGCAATAAAATTCAGGTTCCTATAAACCCTAAATCTGTTACTTCTGCTTAAAGGTAACAAATAGAAACATTTATAAAGTTTATATTTCTCTAAAAGATATGGAAAATTTAAGACTTGAAAGAGCAACTCGACTTTTTGAAAATAGAATACCAGATAATCTGGCTGAAGAATGTAGTGAAATTGCTAATAGAAATTATAATATAGGTGAAGACATTGATAGAGTAAAACTTTATAATCATGTGCTTTCAATAGCATATAATAAATTTAGTGGAGCAGGATTAAATTAATATGGAAAAATCAAAAGAACCAAGTCGTGAAGAAAAAGAGAAAGCTAGAGAAAAAAGCAGATATGTTGCTATGAAAAATTTAAGGGAATCAAATCTTCAAAACTTAGCTATATCTTATTTTGCCCAAGATAAAGACAGGGGTTATGGTGAAAGAGATAATGCTGCTGTTGAAGAATTTTTATATTTTCCTGCAATAAATTCAGGAACTAAGACATATGATTTTGAATCTGGAGAAGGATATGACTTAATGAGAAACAGCTTGCTAGCATCAAGACAAGATAGAGTAAGATATTCTGGACAGATTTCTGAGCATGAAATAATCAAAACAAGCGCAAGCATTATACAAAAATCTCTTGAATATGTTAAAGCTAAAGATATAATGGACTTGCTGGGCTCAACAGTTGATGTTAAAGAAGCATATAAAGAAAAATATTTAATTGATCTTCTTAAATCTGCAAATGAAGAGGATAAAAAGATAGGAATGACCTTAATGACTGGCTATCTTGATTATGCAGTATCTCAAGGAGTTTCAAAATCTTTGGGTAAAAAATCTGAACAAATAAAAGGTGGATTAGAAAAAATAATTGCTGAAGACAAATCCAAATAAGAATAATTTTATTTCTTAATTATTTTTCACCAACTAAATCTTTGACAAGATTTGCCATTACTTGGAGAAATTCTTCTGCTCTTTCCTGCCATGCGTCAATTTCAACACCTTTCAAATCTTTTACTTCTCCGTGAGAAATTTTTTTGTGCAGCATTAAAAGATCTCTGTACCAAATAACATACTTCATTTTTAATTTTCCAGAATTAACAAAATACTCTTTTAAATCTCCTGAAATATGCTCTGGAGAAGCTGGCGGAACATTTGCGGCAATTAAGGCTGCGTGAGCAGAATCAACCATTGACCAGAATAATCCATCAATTGCCCCAATTTCTGCAGCCTTGCTTCTTGCAATGTGTGCTGGGGCTCTCTGCAGAGCAGCATAGATTGCTTCTGGTGTTGGTCTTATTTTACCTCTAATTAAAAGGGCTTTTAAAGGATTAAAAAATCCAGCAACATCTATCATTGCTTCGCCATATCTTAGAATGTTTAATACCACAGAATCTCCCCTCATTAAATCCTCCCACCAAGTGCTTAATCTTATTGTGTTAATATGGAGGCTAGCTGAATACTGGTTGTTTTTAATAATTTTTTCTAATTCCTGACGATACCAGGCTGTTAATTCCTGGTCCCAGTTAATAGTAACATCATCAATGATAATCACAATGTCAATATCAGAACCAGCCACTGCACTTTGCTTTACAGTTGAGCCAAAAAGAACTATGGATTTAATTACTCTGTCAAATCTTTTGTAAGCTTTTGCAGCAAAATCCGCTGCAATATCAGCTTCTTTTTTTAATTGAAGTGTGGGCGCACCCTTAACAACAGCTTTTTGCTTTTTAATTTTCAATTTATTTTTTTTGGATTTTTTTGATGCCATGTCTAACCTCTTTTATATGTTACAAAGTATATTATTGAATATAGTTTTTAAATTTGTTTATTTTTTGATTTTTATTCCATTTGTCTTCCACTCATACGGCTTCCCTGTGCTCCTGGCATAGAGCCGCCAAGTTCTGAGGGCAATCTTGAAAAACCAGCCCCAAATGTTTCATAATTTATTTGAGGAAGCCACGGGCCTTCCATCCCAGAAAAATATCCTTGATATAATCCAGGGGCCTGCGACCAGTAAGGAGCCATTTTTAATCCATATACAGGAGAACCGAGAGCTTCAAGAGATTCCTGAAAAGGAGATGTCTTAAAATGCTGCCACCATGCTGATGCCTCTATAATTTTTTTTGCTTCAAATCCTTTTTCACCAAGTTTGTTCATCATTTCCTTAAGAGGCACATTTCCCATTCCCATTGGAAGTTCTGTGTGCTCAAATCCAAAATTATCTGAAAGATGAATGTGCTTTAGATAAGGTGCTATTTTTTCTGTTTCCTTGACTATGTCTTCCTCGCTATATCCGTATTTTCTCAGCATGTTTATATGCCCCACATCCCATGTTGCTCCGATTAATTTTTCAGCTTCTTTTCTTGCCTGAGATTCTGACATCCCTTCTTTTTTTGCATTTTCAACAAAGATTTCTCTTGATTTTTTAACAACATCTCTTATGCCTTCACCTGTGCTTAATGCAACCTCTGCAGGTGGATTTTCAATAACCAAAAGAGGAACATTTTTTCCCTTGAATTCTTTATAAGTTTTATAAGCTGCATTTCCAAAAGTCTGACTGGCTTTTTCAACAGCAAATTCTTCTATCGGAACATACATTTTTGGTGTTATTTTTTCTCTTAATTCATGAATCACCTCATTCATTGCTTGAGAATGCGTGAAAGGGTTTTTGCTTTTTTCAGTTTTCTCTCTGAAATTTTCTGAAATTCTTCTCAATTCGTTTATTTGATGCCCATCTGCAAACTCTGCTGCTTTGCTAAATAATGTATTGGTTTGCTTATGCAAATCCTGGAGATATGCTTCTGCATTTCTAAAATGCCTTAATGCTACTTGCTGTTCTGGTGACGGAATATCACTTTCTTTAAATTTACCAGAGTTAAGATCCTCAATTAAATGCTCAATAAAAGGTCTTTGTTTTTCTAAAATTTCATCTGCTCTTTCTTTCTGAAATAAAAGTTGCGAAGTAGAATTATTCCATTCTGTTTTGTTAATCATATCAAGCTCTTGCTCGGGAGTTATTGTTTCTGGTTTTAGGTTTCTTTCTCCTAATGCATATTGTATTCTCGGTTCTAAAGGAACCATTTTTCCACTTTCTCTGTTAACAATAATTAGTTTTTTATATTCCTCGTCTTCTTTTCTTTTAGAATAAGGCAAAAATTGTGAGCCTGGAATTCCTGCAGCCGAATGAAAATTAACAGGTATGTTTCCATCTGGATTCAAATCTTTTGCTCTTAAAAGAGAATCAATAATTCTTCTTTCAGCTGATTCTCTTTCTGCTTCACTATAACCTTGCTGAGTTAGTCCAGATGGCTCCACAATAGGAGCGTGTAGAGAAACATCTATTCCTGTTAGTTTTGAAAGTCTATAAACTTCTTTAAGTTGTTGCTTTGGAATAGAATCAAAAATTTCTGGAGAAACACCTTCAACTTCAATGTGTCTTGCTCCTGTAGAAAGTTTTGCTGAAACATCTTGTAGTATATTTGCTGTTCGAGGATCTGTTGTCAGGCCTAAATTTCCTGAAGTTGTATAAATATTTTGCGAAGGGGCGAGAGTTGAATATCCTCCTTGATAGATATCTGAAACTTTATAATCACCTATTTTATAGTTGCTTTTTGGCATGAATTATATGGGGAAGTTTTGTTTAAATAATTTGTCTTTGGTCCTGTGATTGCAGAAACTTATGATTATTTAATTAATTGTTGATTAATGATAAGGTAAACCTAATTAGATTTTTGTTAAAATATATTCACTGATAACAGATAAATAAAATGGTTAGATAGAATACTCTTAAAAATAATTAACTCAATAGCCTTTTGGAATTTTGGGTTTGTAGGTTTTGTATTTTTCTTCTTCTCTTTCAAAAGGATTTTTTCTTCCTGTTTTTTCAACATCTATTCTTTCTGCTGTCCAAGCTCTTTCTGTTGTGACTGATTCTATTCTTGGCTCAAAATTTTTAAAAGGAATATTTCCCTGCTCTTCAGAAATTGCTCTAGGAAGTTCTCTTCCAATTGTTGAAAAATCAATTCTTTCAGCCATGGCATTTGCTTTTTCAGGAGCTGCTTCGTATACTGGCTCATTTCTTTTTTCTGCAGAAGTAAGATAATTAGAATTGCCCTTATCTTTTTCTTCTCCAAACATTTCTGAAGAAGTCTGAGGGATTTTTCCGACAAATATTGGCTTTGGTGAAGAAAGAGCTATTCTTTCAAGAACAGTACTTTTTATTTCTGAATTCTGGCTTTGTTGATTAAAAGAAGAGAATTCAAAATTATCTAGATTTTCATCTGAATTTTCTTCAGCAGGAAATTCTTTGGGTTCTTCTTCTATTTTCTCAGATTTTTCGAATTTCTTTTTTTTAGCAGATTTTAATTCGATAGCTATTTTTTTCAAAATTTTTTCTTTCTCAGCATCAGATAAAGATTTATTTTTTTGCATACAGGAATTAGAATAAAGAAATATATAAATCTTGCATTTTCAAAAAGAGATTTTAAGTAAAACTAGGCATTCCGTGTGCTTTCTTATAAATATCAAAGAATTTGAATGCCAGGTCTTTTGCCATTTCTGCTGCTAATGGTCTTACATATTCTTTTTCAGCATATGTTTCTGATTTTAAGGTTATTTTCTTATTCTGCTCTATCTTTTTTTCTTTAGCAGGTTGTTTAGAGTTATATTTTCCAAACAATGCCATAAATGGATTTGATGTGTCTTTTGAAGCTTTGTATTTTTCATCTCCCTCTTTTTCTTCTAAGAAAAAGTTTATTTCATCCTGGATTTGCTCGAGGCTTTCATCTGTTGCTCCTTGGATCAATCTAAAAACATCTCCAAGGTCTGAAGATTCTAATTCTTCATTTAATTTTTTTAATTCATCTTCATTAAGAGCATAAGGCCTGAATGAAATCTCTGATCTTCCCCCAAATGTATAATGGGATTGCTGGCCGATTCTTTGAGGAATTCCCCTAAAGCGAAAACTGACAAGTACGCATGCGTAATAATCTTTTGTCTTTAATCTTTCAAAATCAGGAGGAAGATTTCCTGAAATAGCTTCATCTTTTGTATCAATCTTTTTTTTTCCAAGCAGAATAAGCTCAAGAACAATTGTGTTAAATGCCTTAACTAATGCAGGGTCTCTTCCCCGCTCTGCCATTTCAAGGTCACTTGCAATTTTAAGATAAGGTTTTGCCCATCTTGAATAAAGTTTTAATGAATTAACCTGGCTTTTAAGATATGCTTTTTCAATCTCATATCTTTTTCTAAGTTCTTTTTCAGATTGCTCAAGCCAATGATTAAATTCAAGTACTCTGGCTCTAAGTATTCTTTTAACTCTGTCATTTAAATCAATCTTATCAACATCTTGGATATCTTTTGCAAAAAGAAATGCGTCAATAAGGGTCTGAAATCCCATCTGGCCCATTGTCATTGCTTTTATGCTTGAGTTGCCTTTTTGAATATCAACCTTATCCATCCATATTTGCTTTAATGAAAGAAGGGCTGCTTCTTTTTTTGATGCTTTTAATTCATCATACTGGCTAAGCCTTAGTTTGAAATCTTTTAAGTCATAGATAATATTCAAAACACTTCTCAAAACAGTGTTTATGTCTCCTAGAATTTTGGTTCCTTGCTGCTGCATTATTGTTGCTCTTTGTCCAAGTTCTGCAAAATGTCCTGAACCAGGAGAAGAAGTGAAATTGTCTATAAGTTTTTCAAGTTCAAGCCCAAAATCATTCATAAGATCAATAATGAAAAAATAAACAGGCTCAAGAGTTTCTGAGCTTGAGTCGTAAATTAATTTGTGGTGTACTTCTGCACCATCTTTGCCTAAAAATAAAGCTTGAGGATCTACTTTTTCTGCAGGAATTGCCTCTATTGAGCCGTATTCCTTCAATAGATTTTTTCCATTTTTTGCGTAGAGTTTTGGATTTACCTTTCCAATTAATTGAGAAATTGATGCTACCATTGTCTAAATAAAAACAAACTGATATTTTTAAATTATTTGTAAGGGATGGGTTGGTCTGGATTGGCTGGATTATAACTAACTTTAAAAATAGAGACTTCTTATTTTTTTTATGGGTTTATTTGGTTTTGGAAAAAAAGGCAGTGACATAGTTGATCTTGCTGAAAGATATAGAAAGCAGAAAGAAAGAGAAGAAATTGCAAAAACAAAACAAACAGAGAAAAGTTCGCCTCCAGGCATGTTCTCATTTTTTGACTCGCCTTCTAAATCAAACTCTGCACAAGACTATGAAGGAGTAATTGATTTATCTAATAATTCAGATGAAAAGAAAAAAAGATTTGCAAAAAGATTGGTTGATATGACTGAAAAACTTGAAGAATTGTCAAATTCAATTTATCATCTACAGCAAAGAATTGAGGTGCTGGAAAAAAAAGCAAATCTTAACCGGCTTGATTAATATTAAAGTTTATTAATAGATATTTCTTTTTAGATTGATGAAGCTTGAAACGAGAAGATTGATATTAAGGAAGCCAAAAGTTTCGGATTGGAAAGATGTTCTTGATGGATGTAAGGAATTAGATGTTACAAAATATTTGAAAGTGGTTCCACATCCTTACAAAAAGAAAGATGCAGTTGATTTTATTAAAAAATGTTTAAAAAAATGGAGAAACAAGGAACAAACAAAGTTTCCTTTTTTTATTGAATTAAAATCTGAAAAAAAAGTAATTGGTGTCATTGAAATATTTAATTACAACAAACAACATAAAATATGTGAAACAGGCTCTTGGATAAATAAACATTATTGGAAAAAAGGATATATAACAGAAGCAAAGATTGCAATTAATGAATTTGCCTTCAATAAATTAAAAGTCAGAAAGATGGAAACAGGTGTTTACGAAAAGAATAATGCTTCTAATGCAACGCAAAAATCTATCGGATATAAATATGAAGGGACGAGACTAAAACGGCATATTGTTAAATCAACAGGAAAAATTCATGATGAGCACATGTATGGTTTACTTAAAGAAGATTGGAAAAGAAATCTTCCAAAAATAAAAAAGAAATTGAATGAAAAAATAAAAAAATTAGAAAACAAAAATGGAAATTAAAAATCTTGATAAAAAAATCCGCGCATATGCATTGAAGAATGCTC
>CAZKUJ010000013.1:0-6122 GCA_964555925.1 Candidatus Woesearchaeota archaeon | reverse complement strand
ATGGAAATTAAAAATCTTGATAAAAAAATCCGCGCATATGCATTGAAGAATGCTCTTGCATATAAAGGAAAAGCAAGAGTGGATTCTGTTATTTCTTCATTATTTCACGAATGTCTAAGTCAGGAAGACATTAAAAAATGCTCTAAAAAAATATGCGGAATTGTCTCAGAAGTTAATTCTCTTTCATGCGATCTGCAAAAGAAAGAGTTTGAAAAACTTGAGAAAAACATTAAGGTGCGAGAATGTCGTGAAGGACTTCCTGAATTGCCTGGAGCAAAAAAAGGAAAAGTCATCATGAGATTTGCTCCTTCTCCGTCAGGACCTTTTCACATAGGGCACGCATTAACAGCAAGTCTTTCTTTTTTGTTTGTTAAAAAATATGGAGGAAAGTTTTATGTTAGAATTGAAGACACAAATCCCGAGAACATTTATCCTCCTGCTTATGATATGATTAAAGAAGAATCTAATTGGCTTTTTGATAAAAGCGCTGAAATTGTGATTCAGTCAGAACAAATGGAAACCTATTACAAATATGCAAAAAAATTAATTGATAAAAATGCAGTTTATGTCTGTACGTGTCCTTCTGAAGAGTTTAAGAAATTTGTAGAAAGAAAAAGTTTTTGCCCGTGCAGAAAATTAACTGCTAAGGAAAATTTAGAGAAATGGAAAAAAATGCTGGATAAAAAAGGCTACAAAGAAGGTGAGGCTGTTCTGCGCTTCAAATCAGACATGAAAGATAAAAATCCTGCGATGAGGGATTTTCCTCTTGCACGAATCAATTTAACTCCCCATCCAAGAACAAAAAACAAATACAGAGTTTGGCCCTTAATGAATTTTGCAGTCAGTGTTGATGATCTCGAAATGAAAATGACCCATGTTATAAGAGCAAAAGAGCATAGAGATAATGCAGAACGCCAAAGAAGAATTCATAAAGCTCTTGGAAAAAAATCACCTTGGGTGGGATTTTTAGGAAGAATACACTTTAAAGATTTGGAGTTATCTTCGAGCAAATTAAGAAAAGAGATAGAAGAAAAAAAATATTCTGGATGGGAGGATTCTAGGCTTCCAACAATTGCTTCTCTGAAAAAAAGAGGTTACAAACCATTTGCTTTTTGGAAATTTGCAGAAAGAATTGGTTTATCAGAAACAGATAAAGTTATGGATAAAGAAGAATTTTTCAAACTTTTAGATTTTTTTAACAAAGAACCGCGTTGTGATTAAAATTTAAAAATTGAAAAAAATAAAAACTTCGAGAACAAAACATTTTTAAAGCTAGGATATTTATTTAAATTATTAAAATACAATGAGGATGACAATGAAAAACAAAAGAGGTTTGTCAGACATCGTAGCTACCTTGATAATTATCCTTCTGGTAATCGTAGCAGCTGGTATTATCTGGGTGGTTGTAAGGAATGTAGTCCAAAGCGGAGCTGATCAAATTGAACTTGGGCAAAGATGCCTTGCTGTTAATATTGAGTATGTTGGTGTTGTTGAAACTTCGGTCGGTAGTGGTATTTACAACGTTACCTTAGCCCGAAGAGCTGGTGGACAAGATATGGCAGGTGTTAAGATAACATTGTTCAATAATGCAGGTGACAACAGTGGGATAATTGACTTCCCTGCTATGACAGAGCTTCAGACAAGAACAATGCCAGCAGTTAACAACGTAAGTTTAAGCAATGCAACTAGGATAGAATGGACTCCTTTCTTTGAAGATTCTGCTGGAAGAGACATGGTCTGTCAAAACACACGAGAGCGTATTTTTTAATTTTTTAATTTCCTAATTCTTATTTTTTTATATTTGTGAATTTGTTGATATGTCTTATTTTTTGATTTTAACTGTTGTTATTTGTGTATTTATTAGTACGTGGGTTTAATTGAGCAGATGATTAAGGTAGAAGAAATAAAGATGTTTTTAGATTAACTTCTTTTTAATTAGGTGCGTCCTTAATAAAAATTTCTTATAATAACTTTTTTATACCATAATAAATTGAATTAAAGATGGTGGTTGTAGTTTAATGGTAAAACATGCGGTTGTGGTCCGCAAGACGAGGGTTCGATTCCCTCCTTCCACCCTTTTTCCGCTTTTTTAATAAAAATGACAAGCTTAGAGCAAATATTAAGTTATGAATCATTAAGATTAATAGAAAAAATGCTTTTTTGCAAGACAACGAGATTAAAAAAAAGTGTGAGGGGGTCAAAAGTTTATGGCCAGAATTATCACAGGACACTTAAAATTTATGAAAAAGCCTATAATGAAGTGCTTGAGGCTCTAGAATTTTACCGCAGTAGAATTTAAATTAATTTTAGTTAAGAGGAAAAACAAAGATTTTAATAACTTTATTTCTATAAGAATAAAATGGAAACTGTAAAAGGATTTAATGATTTTTTGGGAGAGAATGCAAGAAAACGAGAAGAAATTCGGAAAATCCTAGTTGCAACTTTTGAAAAATATGGTTTTGAGCCTGCTGAAACTCCTATTATTGAATATGAAGAATTTGTAAAAGAAGGAAATTCTCAGGACGAAGCTGTTTCTGATGTATTTAAATTGCAGGATAAAGGTAAAAGGAAACTTGCCTTAAGATACGAGCTCACATTTCAGCTTAAACGAATTGCAAAGAACAAAAAACTTCCTTACAAAAGGTATCAAATCGGAGAAGTCTTTAGAGACGAACCGATTTCTTCAAATCGATTTAGACAATTCACCCAATGTGATGTTGATATTTTTGGAAGCACAATCAAAGATGAAGCTGAAATTCTTGCAATAGTTCAAGAAATTTTAGATGAGCTTAAAATTGATTTTGTAATTTATCTAAACAACCGAAATCTGTTAAATGAGATTCTGGAAAAAGAAGGAATTCAGAATAAAGAGCAGGTCTTAAAAGAAATCGATAAACTAAACAAATTAGACGAAAAAGAAGTTAGAGAAAATCTAAAAAAATATCAGGCTGAGAAAGTTTTGAATATTATCAAGAAAGATGAAAAATCCTTTGAAAATTATCCAGCTTACTCTGAAATTTTGGAATTAAAAAATTATCTTAAATATTATAAACTTGATAAAAAAGTGATGTTTTCGCCTTCGCTGGCTCGCGGATTAAGTTATTATAATGGAAATATCTTTGAAGTGAGAGTAAAAAATAGAAAAGAATCTATTCTTGGTGGTGGAAGTTATAAATTCAATAATGTGCAAGCTACTGGAATTAGTTTTGGATTAGATAGGATATCGATTTTTGCTAAGCTTGATTTGAAGCCTGAAAAATATCTGATTGTTTCTCTAAATCAGGACAAAGAAACAATTAATCTTGCTCAAAAAATAAGAAAACAGAAGAAAATTGCATCTATTTATTATGGAAAGCCGTCAAAAGCACTTGAATACGCAAATTCTTGTGATTTTTTAAAAGTTATCTTTATAGGAGAGAAAGAAATTAAGTCTAAAAAATTTAAAGTCAAGGACATGAAAACCGGGAAAGAGTCTTTATTTAAAATTTAGGGCTCGTAGTTTAGCGGTAGAATTCGCGAATGGCATTCGTGAGGCCCGGGTTCGATTCCCGGCGAGTCCATCATGCCCTTAGATTAATTTTAATTTTTCTATTATATATTCTCCACTGTCTTTCTTCCAAATTTTTCTTCCTGACAAAATTTTTATTCTTTTTTTAAAAAGAGGGCAGCCTATTACAAATGTTTCAAACTCTCCTCCTTCACCTGCAGGATGAATTTTGTATTTATCGTTGAATTCTTTTATATTCCGAATAAATTCCTCATTAATTTCTCTGCCAAGCCAGGATTCGTCTAGGGGATATGCAGAAACAGAGGTAATAATAACCTTGAAATTATTTTTTATTAATTCGTTTAAATATTGAAATCTATTTTTTTCCCAGAGCAGATTCAGGCAAATTATATTAAGTTTCTCACAAATCTTCTTTATACGAGAAGTCTGATAAACTGACTGAAGCGCTCCTGTAACAATTCCTTGTATTTTGTATTTTTTTATAGCTAATTTAATTGCTTTTTCCAAATCTTGAAGCTCTTCTTCTTTTATTCCTTTTGTTTTTTGGAATATAACTGGAATATCCATGGCTTTTGCCTGATATTTTGTCTTTTTAATAGAAGGCGTGTGAAACATGTAGCTTTCAGGATTTTTAGAAATAATTGTTATTAGACACTTAAGTTCGTGTCCTTGTTTTTTAGCTAAATAAGCAGCATATGCTGAATCTTTTCCTCCTGAAAACAAAATTCCGAGTTTCATTAAAGAATAAAACCTGCTTTGTTTTTAATACTTTTTTGATTTATATGCAACAAGTTGCAATAATCTGAGGTTATTATCTAATTAAACCCCACAATACTTATAAATTTGGAAAAATCAGCCTAAATATGCTTAAATTAACAGAAACACAGAATGAAAAAATTGGGAGAAGCAATTACGATATGGTGCGTTTTTTTAATAATTTAATTAAAGAAGGTAAACTAAATGCCTTTTCAGTTGAAGCTAGTAAGAAAAATATGATCGGGGAAATCGGCAAGAAATGTATAACTTTTGT
Organism: Candidatus Woesearchaeota archaeon; assembly: GCA_964555925.1. GTDB lineage: Archaea > Nanobdellota > Nanobdellia > Pacearchaeales > GW2011-AR1 > ASMP01. The sequence continues at coordinate 1,584 of CAZKUJ010000013.1, read as the reverse complement.
CCCTTTAGATGCAATAAAAGATAATTCTTCATCCATTGTTAAAACTCAAAACGAAAGAGGGTATCATCTTGACTTAAGAAGTTGTAGATATTGTGATGTAACCTACCACAAATGTGTTCTTGAAAGGCTTGCTTTTAATTTTAATTTGGAAAATCCTGCTGGTATAATGATAGATTATCGTGGAAGAATTTGGCTTCCTGAAGAAATCAAAAATGGGGTAATAAAAACAAGTTATTTGATTAGACACGAAAGTCATTTTGAGAACGGGTTTAGTAGGGGGAATTTGGTCATAGATGGGTATATGGATGGGTTTTTTGAAAGAATTTGTGAATTTGTAAGAAAATGAAAAGTTCAATCAAACAGAGCCCCAAGAGGATTTTCAAAATTCTTATTTATTTTTTCAAATCTTTTCTTTTTTTCCTCATCTAACTCCCCTATTTTTTCCTCAATTTCCTGCCTAAGTTCTAAAAAGGGATCTGGATTGTGCTGTAAATAGGTTTTATGCATCCAGATGTGAAAATCTGTGAAATGCTCTTCTTGTTCAAGCCAAATTTTTTTCTGAGTATCAAGATGTAGTAATGGAAGAAAAGAGATTATTCTTTCTTCTCTTTTTTCTCCAACAAATTCTGTAAAAGACACTCTTTTTCTTTGTTCATCTTCTTTAAAGTATCTAAGAAGATTTTCATAAATTCCTCTTATTTTATCCTTAATACTAATCTGTATTTTTGAAAGAGAGATTGAAGATTCTCTCATAGCATTTTTTGTGATTATTTCTTTCTTTATTCTTCTATTTTCAGTTACAATTGCCTTATTTAGTGAATCCAAAAGCTCCTGGAGAGTTACTTTTCTAAATCTTGGCAGAGGACTTTTTGGAATTAATTCAGGAATCTCTTCATCTAATTCAATTCTCTCAAAAACCCTTTTCTTTTCTTCTTTTTTTCCAAACAAAATTTCATCAATGTTCTTTATGTATTTATTTAGAAGAATTTCTGACTTAATTCTTAACAAAAGAGCTGCAGCATGAAGAACTTTGCCTGAAATAAAAAAATCAGCTTCTTCAAGTTGGCTTAGTTTTTCAAGATATTTATCTGTAAGAATTACAATATCCACATTCCAAGGGTCTAATTGCTCTGTGTTTATTAAATCGTAAATAATTTCCTGCCATCCGGGCTCTCTATTAAACAAAATATCATGAATCTGATCTTGTTTAACATTAGTTTTTCCCTCTTTTTCTAATGGTTTCTCCATTAGGCTTTTAAATAAATGAGTTTTTATAAATCTGATGCAATCATGTTTAAAGAAAAAGAAAATAAAAATGAAGGTAGTGCCTAAATATATTTCTTTTTATCTCTTGTAGTACCTAAATCCCTTAAAGAAAATTTTTTTAATTACTACTATCCTATAATTATCGGACGTCACTTTTTAAGAGTAACAAGAACGAAAGATTTAAATACCAGAAATTATTTCGATAGTTATCACCTCTTTTTCCCCAGGATAGAGGTATTGGGATACTATTTGTTACCTGATACATCTATCCTAGGGTTTCAAATGTATCAGATTAATATTCACTAATTAATTAAAAAT
>CAZKUJ010000012.1:0-17804 GCA_964555925.1 Candidatus Woesearchaeota archaeon | reverse complement strand
AATTGAATCTTTCGGCCAAATTAGTCCTGAAGAAATTTTCAAAAAATCTATAGATTCCTTAAAAAAAGATTTAATGTCTCTTAATAAAAATCTTGAAAAGATTTAATTTTGCTTCTTAAATATATAAAAAATTTATGGGGGTTGGCGTTTTGCTCTATTTTTCATTCCATTCAAAATGCGGGAAGAAGGATTCGAACCTTCGTAGGCACTAAGCCACGAGAGCCTTAATCTCGCCCATTTGACCACTCTGGCATTCCCGCGTATATTTTGAATATAAATGCGAGACTTATAAGTATTTTGGAATAGGTAAAGCTTTATAAATGAAAAAAATTTTCAGTTTTCATTCAGTCCCTGCGAGTTGAACTTAAGCTCGGCGTTAGCAGGAGAATTAGTTTCTTCTGTTATTGCAAAATTTAAGATATCATGAAAACAAAAACAAAAATTAACAAGCAAATACAAAGAAAATCCAAAAAAGAATTAGTTGACACTATAATTGCAGCTAAGAAAAAGGAAAAATGGATTGAAGTCGCAAGAATTTTATCTCGGCCAAGAAGGAAGAGTGTGAATTTAAATCTTGAAGAAATAGATAAAAATGCGGGAAATGAAAAAATTCTTGTAATTCCGGGAAAGGTTCTTTCTTCTGGAGAACTTAATAAAAAAGTGAAAATAGTCGCACTTGGCTTTTCAGAGAAAGCAAAAGAAAAATTAGAAAAAGCAAAAATTCCCATATCATATATTCTTGAAGAAATTAAAAAAAATCCTGAAGGAAAAGGGATAAAAATTTTAAAAAATGAAAATAATTGATGGGAAGGGTGCTGTTTTGGGCAGGCTTGCAAGCTATGTCGCAAAAGAAGCACTTAAGGGAGAAGATGTTGTTATTCTTAATTGTGAATCTATAATTGTTACAGGAAATCGAAAATTTATTCGAGAAAATTTTGAAAGATCGAGGAAAAGGGTTGGTAGCGGACAAAAAGGCCCAAAAATATCTCGAAGTTCAGAGAAGATAGTAAAAAGAGCCATAAGGGGCATGCTTCCTAATTATCGCGGTGGAAGAGGCGCAATTGCATACAAAAAAATAAAATGTTATGTTGGGATTCCAAAAGAATTTGAAGGCGCAAAAAAAATTGTTGGAGGAAAAGAAAAAAAATCTAAATATATTTGCGTAGGAGATATTTCAAAATGAATAAAATTATCACATCTGGAAAAAGGAAAGAAGCTGTTGCAAGAGCAGTTATTAGCGAAGGATTTGGAAAAATAACAATAAATAAAAAACCGCATGAAACCCTGAATTTTTTTGATAAACTTAAAATTGAAGAGCCATTAAGAATCACAAAAAATATTTTAGGGGAATTTAATTTTAATGTTGCTATAAGTGTTAGGGGTGGTGGTGAAAAAAGCCAGATTGAGGCTTCTAGACTTGCTTTAGCAAGAGCGATTGTGAGTTTTACAAAAAACAAGAATCTGGAAAAAGCATTTCTTGAATATGATAGGGGGCTTCTTGTCGCAGATGTTAGAAGAAAAGAAACCTACAAACCCGGAGATAGTAAAGCAAGAAGAAAGAGACAAAAATCATATAGATAAAAAAGGCTAAATTATTTTATTCCTAGTTTCTCAAGCTTATTCTGGACGTGATTAAACAAAGTTGTTGAAATAAGAGGCTCATGCTCTCCCTCATAAATTTGATTATTAAATTTTATTTTTCCGATATAAGTAAAATTTCTCAAAATTTTTTTTAATCCGTTGACCGAGAGTTTATGTTTCTCTGCCAGGCTTCGTAAACTTTTTTCTTCATTAAGAAACTCTTCAAATATTTCTTCTACTTCTTTAAAATTTTCAGCAAGAATGAGTTTCCCTCCGGAAATCTTATATCCAAAAGGAGCCCGAGACATCAAATTTCCTTTAACTGCTTTCTGAATCATTCCTTGCTTTTGCTTTTCCTTAAAATTAATGTAATACGTTCTAAGGGTCTCTAATGCAGATGCATCAATCTCTTCAGCCACATATTTATCAAAAACGGTTTTTTCATTTGGTGAAAAATGAAAACAAACGTCGCAGAGCAAAATGTTAAATTTTTGTTTGGTTTTTTTAGAATCATATCCACACTTTTTGCATTTCATAATCTATTAAAGATAGTTAACTTTATAAAATTGGTTTTTTTCTTACAAATAATTTGATTGCCTTGCGAGTTATTCTAAACAACAAGTCAGGGCTAGACAGGGGGATTTAAATGAGTAAGAGAATTTATGTAGGAAACTTGCCTTGGGTGTTATAAAGGTTACGCTTGAATCTCTTTTTTCTCCTTTTGGCGAGATTGAAGAGGCCTTAGTTATTGCTGATAAGGATGGAAGAGGATCTGGGGGGTTTGGTTTTGTCACATACAAAAAAATGCAGATGCTGATAAAGCCATCAAAGAGATGGATGATAAAGAGATTGAGGGAAGAAAAATTGTTGTAAGAGAAGCTAAACCTTTAAAAGAACAATAAAAGGAAGAAAACCTACTATAACTTAGAAGGGGGAATAAATGAAAAGAATTAATAAAAAAGAGGGAGAGAATAACTAAATGAATTCTGTATGGATTCTAATTTTAGCTTTAGTGTGGTTTTATTTTGGTTATAGGATTTACGGAAGATTTGTGGAAAAAAAACTTAAAATTAATGATAAAAATATAACTCCTGCTTCATCAAAAAAAGAAGATGCAGATTACTCTGCTTCATCAAAACCATTTCTTGTAGGACATCATTTTGCATCTATTGCAGGTGCAGGACCAATTATCGGACCTATTCTTGCTATACTTTATTTTGGGTGGGGGCCTGTTGTTGTATGGGTTTTATTAGGTGCTGTTTTAATCGGGGCAATGCACGATTATACGAGCCTTATTTCTTCTGTAAGAAATAAAGGAAGAAGCGTTTCTGTGATAACAAAAAAGTATCTTAATTCGCGGGCAGGGTGGGTTTTTGGTTTAATGATTTGGTTTACTCTTATTCTTGTAATAACTGTCTTTAGTGTTTCTGCTGCAGAAAGCATTGTAGGAAAGCCTAGTCTTGTTATCCCTCTGCTCGCAATCACGCTTCTTGCAATAATTCTTGGCTTTGGTGTTAAAAAATATAATTGGAATTATAAAATAGCAAGTATTATTGCTTTAATTTTTGTGTTCTTTTTTGTTTGGGTTGGGCATTTATTTCCAATAAATCTTGCGATTGAAAATCCGAATTTGCTTAGAAATTTTTGGGTAACTATCATTTTCGGATATGCTTTTATCGCGTCAATTGCTCCTGTTCGGATTCTTCTAAGACCAAGAGATTATTTGAGTGCCCTTCAGATGATTATTATTTTAATTTTAGGGGTTGTTGCTTTTCTTATTGCTAGGCCAGAAATTAATGCTCCTATTTATATCTCTGGAGGGGCTTTCCCTCTTTGGCCAATTTTATTTATCACTGTTGCATGTGGTGCTATTTCTGGATTTCATGGATTAGTTTCTTCTGGAACAACAAGTAAACAACTTAAAAAAGAAAGTCATGGAAAGGCCGTGGGTTATGGCGGCATGATTCTCGAAGGTGTTTTAGCAATTCTTGTGACTGTTGTGGTTATTTCGGGATTGCCCTGGGGAAGTGGCGAAGGTAGTTTTCAAAATCTTCTTGAATCTGGATGGATCGTGGTATTCTCTACTGGTTTTGGAAACATTGTTGGAAATATAATCCCTGTTTTAAGTGTTGGAATTGCTGCGCTTTTAGGTGCTTTCATGGTAAATCAATTTATTCTGACTTCTGTAGATACGTCAACAAGATTGGGGAGATTTGTTCTTTCAGAAAACCTTACTCCAAAAATTAAAAATCGGATTGCTACAACCTTAATTACCCTAATTCCTGCTTGGCTTCTTGCAGTTACAAATAAATATGAAACAATTTGGAGACTTTTTGGAACATCGAATCAGCTTATTGCTTCAATAACATTGATTGGAATTTCGGCATTTTTTATTTCAAAGAAAATAAAAGTTAAATTTATTATAATTCCTGCAATTTTTGTTCTTGTCACAACACTATCTGCACTTCTTTATCTTACATTTAGGTCGGGAGGATATATTAGTGAAGGAAATTTCGTATTAGCTGGAATTTCTCTCATCATGTTTGGGTTGGGGGTCTTTGTTGCAATGGAAGGATTTCAAGTTTTAAAAAAGAAGAAAAACTAAAATGATTTTAAAAGAACTTAATGAAATAAGAATTAAATTTTCTGCTTTTTTAAATACTGTTCTTATTGATAAGGGGATTTTATTTTTTGATATTAATCATATAGTTCATTTCCTTACCGGAGGGGCGTGGATGTTTGTCCTTCTAAAAATAAAACTCTTTAGAAATTTCAAAACAATAGAAAAATTTCTTTTACTTTTTTGTTTATTCGCCCTGTGGGAAGTTTTTGAACTTTTTTTTATCGTAACAGGCACAGGCTTATTTAAGAAAGAAAGCAATGTAAACGTATTTTGGGATATTGCTTTGGGAATGTTAGGTGGTTTTTTGGTTTGGAAGCTAAAGAAAAAATAATTATTCGCATTCTCCCTGAAGGTAATAAATTACCAGAGGATAGATTATTTTGTTATTTATAAATTTATTTTTGCTTTTTCCCTAATAATTCTCTTTGATTGATAATTGTGATTATAATCGCCCCTATAATAAACACCCATGAAATAAGAAAAGTTAATGCTATAAACAATAGTGCTAGTAAGGAAAGAAAAACAACTTTTTTGTTTATTTTTTTATTTGGTTTTCCCATTTTACAATTTTATTTAGCTCTTTGATTGTTTGTTTGTTATTTTTAAAAAGAATTGTTTTTATTCCGAGTTTTTTTGCTGGTTTGATGTTCCATTCTCGATTATCAATAAAAACAGCTTCTTCTGGCTGAATTTTTAGCTTCTCTAAAGTTAACCTATAGATTTCTGGATTTGGTTTTCGGATTTTTATATCGCAAGAAAGGATTACTGGTTTGAAAATTCTATAGAATTTTTTTAGAACAAGAGATCTTTTTGAAAGATGCCACATGTCTGAAATAATTGCAGTGGCAATTCCTTGTTTTTTTGCTTTTTTTACAAATTTTAGAAGTTCTTTGTTTAATTTGAAATTTTTTTTATACGCTTTTTTATATAATCTTACAAGTCGTTTTTTAGTGGTTTTTAGATTTTTAGCTAGTATTTCTATTACTCTTTCTTCAGATAGTTTTCCTTCAATTGATTTTGCATATGTTGTATCTATTGCATCTAGATATTGGTCCAGAGAAATTCTAAATTTTCTAGATACATATTTATGAACCCCTTTTGTTCTTTCTTCTCCTAATTGTAAAACGCCCCCAATATCAAAAATTAAGGCCCTTATTTTTGTTTTTTTTCTTTTCACTTATCTACAAAAAGATTTGTCTTTAAGAGTTTTTGCATAGAAAAATTACTCTTTATTCCAAGGCTACTTGAGAGCACCATTTCTTTTTATAAAAATCTTGAATAAGGAACTCTATGTCTTTTTTCTGGCCTTCTATAAGGTAACTTGATAAAAACCTTTTTTCTTTTTTGTTTAAATTTATTTTGAGCAAATTAAATTTTGTGCAGTGCTCCAAAAGTAGTTTTGTCAGGTCTTCTTTGCTTACTTTTTTGTTGCAAACAATATTAATTTTTCTCCTATAAGAACCAATTCCTTTTACTTCGAGATATTTATCAAAGACCACTATAATCCATGCAAGAGAATAAAGTATTAACCCGTTTTTATAACTTCCAATACCGATAATCACCCCAAAAATAGCAAAAAACCAAATGCTTGCTGCTGTGGTAAATCCAAAAACCTTATCAGAAGTTCTTATCAGGGCCCCTGCACCTAAAAAACCAATTCCTGTGATAATTGCTGCGAGAAGGGGCAAAGCAGAGGGCATTCCTATTTCTTGAGCAACAATAGATAATCCGCACGCACCTGAAGCGATCAGCATAAAAGTTCCAAAACCAACTGGCTTGTGACTTCTTTGTCTTTGTAAACCATAAACAAAGGTTAATACAAATACCAAAGCAAATCTAAAAATTACCTCATTTGATTCCATTTGATTTTTGTTGATTTGTTTTTGTTTATAACCTTATATTGACTTTTCAAAGTGATAAAATTTCCGCAACACTTAAAAGCACTGCCCAAAAGCAAGATTTAGAACACCACTCCCTCCAAAAGAAAATATAATTTATGGGTGTTTTGGTTGAACGAAAACATTAAAAGTTAGGGTTTAAGAGACATCTAAAGAAGTTACATTTTTATTTATTAATTGTAAATTTTTTACGGCTTCTAAAACTCTGGAATCTGGAGATAAAACAAAAACATGGTCTTTTTGGGAGCGTAAGGCCCTGTATAAACGTTGTAAGAATTCTCTTCTTGCTTTATCCTTGTAAAAATCCCAAAAATATTGTGGGTGTGTCCTCTTTAAGACTTTCCAAAACGTATTCTGGGGGTTGGGGTTGGGATATTTTGTAAACAACACTGAACAACATGAATTTCCAGGAAAATCAACTCCTCTGGAACATTTCGTGCTGTATAAAATATCAAATAACTTCTTTTTAAAATTAGAAACTAATTTTCCTGTTTTATCGTTTTCCTGTAATTCAATTAGTTTTTCACGTGATATCAAACCTTTAAGAGAAAATTGACTTATTTCTTTCTCGCTTGGCAAATCAATAAACGCGTTTACATGAACCAATGCGGGCCTTATAGCTTTTTCAATACAACCAGACAACACCCCAAAATAGTTTTCTCTAGTTATATTTCCTAAATTAAAATTGCTATATTTGCAGTCAAACTCTTTTCCTGTTTGATAAATTTCAATTGTTCCGGGGGGGATTGTTTCAGCTTCAACAATTCTATAATCTGTAATGCCAAACACTTTCTCTAAAATAGTTTTTGAGTGTAAGGTTCCCGACATAAATACAAAGGCCTTATTCTTATCTAAAATTTCTTGCAATCTTTTGGACAGATTTGTAGTAACAAGATTAACATACAGATTTTTTTCGTAAAACCTATAAGTTAAATAAGTATCATTAAAAAAATCTTCAAACTCCTTGGCGACCCCTATGGCTTTGCTAACATAATTGGAAGCTGAATCATCAAAATAGGTTTCTGACTCAATATTTCCATCTTTCAACATTAAAGATAAGATTTTTTGCATGTTTGTGTCATTTATATGAAAAATTTTATTTTCATCTATTCCTATTGCTTTTTTGTTTTGCTCTTCCAGTTTAATCAATTCAATAATTTTATTTACCAGATCCCTGGTATCCTCATGTTCTGAATAAAGATTAGCTAATGAGTTTTTTAGGTGTGTCAGGTTTAATTCACTTTGATTGGAAAAACTGTCTAAAAATTCATCTGCTTCATCAATAATGTCTATTTCTGTTTCTGGTTTTCTATCCAGCGCAGTTTCAATTTTATACTTTGCCGCATTGAAAATTATCACGTCAGAATCAAGATATGCGTCATACTGGTCATAATAAGAACATCCTTTTTTCCTGTGATAAAAAATGAAATCTGTGTCTCTTAAACCCTTATATATTTTCTTTTTGGCGTCTGGCAGATTCATGTTATATTTAGAAGGTATTATTGGACTCCAGTAAGGATTTGTAGGGGCAATTGAAATCCTTTTTAATTGGTTTATATTAGCGATACTTTTTTGTTTTATTAGGGGGTTTTTCTCGTAATATTCCTTAATTTTCTTAAAATTTTGTTCAATAATCTGGATGGTGTCTGGTAAAAAGGGGTCTGCGCATGAGGTTCCGGGTTCAAATATAGAATCGTGGTTACCTCTACCAGTAATCATTGAAATTCTTAATTTTTCCCCATTGGATTTTAGAAGAAACATCTTTTCCATATAATCTTCTTGGTATTGTCTTTGCAGGTTTTTAACAGGAACTACCACGGCTGCCTTTCCAAGGACACGGGCAATGTTTAATGCAATTGCTGATTTTCCAGTTCCGCAAACACCGTGCAGGAAAATTATTTTTGTTCCTCCCCTAATAAGATTGACAACTTCCCCAACAACATCTTCTTGTGTTTTGTTATTTGAAAATTTTAGGGGAGGCAGTCTCTGGTCGTTTTTATATAAACTCCAATATTTTGTATCCTGAGAATTGTCAAATTTTTGGGAATAAGATGTCTTTGATTGCTCGTTTTCTTCGCCTTTTTTTAGTTTATTTTCAAAAATATCATCTGTAGACAATTCTTCTGCTTTTTTGTTTCTGATATTGCATTCAAGACAATTCCCCCTATGATTAATAGGCCTCTCGCAAATTTGGCAGTTATATTCTTTGCCATATCTGTTTAAAGGGGTTGGTTTTGATTGATCGTCTTTAGTAAATAGCCTGTCATTAATACCTATAAATCTGCCTTGGGAATCAAAGTTTAGTTTGCTCATGAAGATATCTCGAACAGCCAGATATAAAAAATCTCCCCCTTATACAGAAAGTGTTAAAAGTTTGGGTTTTCTGCAAAACTTTCCTGACGTTGCAGTTTCTTAACATAATTTAAAACTCTTATATCTGGAGCTGTTTAAAAATCTTCTAAAGATTTTAGGGGCAGGGGTTTTATTTTTTAGTGCAATGCTATAATGTAAGAAACCATTATATATCACGTGGAATTTAACCACTTATGGCAAGAACCAAGAAAAGAGAGAAGGTAGTAAAGAAAAGAGAGAAGGTAGTAAAGAAAAGACCCGCCAAGAAGAATAAGCACAAACCCACAATCCCTGTTTTAATAGACAATGTAATCAAGGAAGCAGACATCATCCTTGAAATTTTGGATGCGAGATTCATGGAGAAAACAAGAAATATTGAGATAGAAAACAAAGCAAAGGCTCTGGGAAAAACCCTGATTTATGTTTTGAATAAATCGGATTTGATAGACATTGAAAACCCAAAAATGGAAGATGGCTTTGAAGATTTGAGGCCCAAGCTGTTTTTTTCTTCAAAAAACAGGAAAGGGGTTGCTACATTAAGAAAGATAATAAAAATAGAAGTGAAAAAGATGAAAAAAGATATTGTGAATGTGGGGATTGTAGGATACCCAAACACAGGAAAAAGTTCTCTCGCTAACATTCTTGTTGGAAAATCTGTTTCAAAAACATCTTCTGAAGCAGGATTTACACATGGAATCCACAAATTAAAAATTTTACCAGGGGTTTACCTAATTGATACTCCGGGAATAATTCCTCCTGCAGAAAAAACTTATGGGCAAAGGCTTATGATGAAGCATACAAAAATTGGGGCTGTTACATGGCACAAGGCAAAAGACCCTGATGTGATTATATTTGAGCTGATGAAAGAGTACAGAGGTATTTTGGAAGCCTATTATGGAATTGATGTAGAAGGAGATGTTGAAGTATTGATTGAAACGCTTGGAAGGAAATTGCATTATCTCAAGAAAGGAAATGTAGTTGATGAAGACAGGACAGCAAAACATATTCTAAGAGAATGGCAAGAGGGAAAAATAAGGGTTCGTTAAGAGATGGATTATAAAATAGTTTAAGAAGAAAATTTATAAACATAATTAATTCTTATTAAATATGGCATCATATCCTCCAGGAGCCCAGAAAGCAAAGCTAGATTATACTGTAGATAGGAAAGCTTACGATGAATTTGTTAGAGCATGCAGCAGAAAAGGTTTTGCTCCTCAAGTAATTCTCGAGCAGGCCATGAAGAAGTTTGTACAGGAAGGAAAGGTTTGAGGAAGTCTGAGGAAAGGGAGTAGGAAAGGTTTTTAATATTCTTAATGGCTGTTTTGGATATGGGAAAAGACCATGAAACTAATATCCACGAATTTAAAGAAAAGATAAAAAGATTTTGCGAGGATAGGGATTGGGACCAATTTCATAATGCCAAAGAATTGGCTATTGCCTTGTCCATAGAATCTTCTGAACTACTGGAACATTTCAGATGGAAAAAACCTGAAGAAGTAGAATCTCTTTTCAAAGATAAAAAGAAAAGAGAGGAAATTGAAGATGAAATGGCAGATATTCTATATTTTTTAGTTAGAATAGCACAGAAATACAATATAGATTTAAGCGAAATTTTGGATAAAAAGATGGAAAAAAATAATAAAAAATATCCAGTAGACAAATTCAAAGGATCAAATAAAAAATATAATGAGTTATAATGAGATTATACGAAGGCTCGATTCAGACTTTTAAAGAAGATGTTCTTCAAAATAGGATTGCTGACAAGATAGCTGCGAAATATCAGGAATATTATAAAAAAAGAGTTAATCCTTCGGAACATTCTTCTTGGAATATTTCTTTAAGGTTTGTTAAAGACGTCTTAGAATTTGCAGGAACAGAAAATAACTATATTGCGGTCGAATATGAACTTCCTTATTCTGAAAAAAGAATAGATGTTCTTTTGTTTGGAAAAAATAAGAAAGGAGAAGGCAATATCATATTAATCGAATTAAAACAATGGTCAAATGAAAATGTTAAAGATTGCGAGAATGATGGAAATGTATTGGTAAATTATGGGAAATTTAGAAAAGAACAAGCACATCCCTCATTACAAGCACAAGGATATTACTATCTATTAAAAGATTTTATGAGTGTTTTTGATGAAAAGAAGAAAATTCTGCTAAGTGCCTGCGTCTATTGCCATAATTATAAAGGGGGAGAAAAGGAAGTTCTTTATCTTCCGAAATTTAATAAAACAATCGAAGAGTATCCTCTTTTTTCTAAGGAAGAATTTATTGATTTGGGAAAATATCTGAAGGAAAAGCTTGGGAGTGGAGGGGGGCTTGAGGTTTTCAATAGATTTGCTTTCAGCACAATAAGACCTTCTAAAAGATTACTTGATCACACAAAAGACATGATAAACAAACAACAGATATTCAATTTAATTGATGATCAGATTTCTGCTTATAATGCTATAATGAGCCAAGCAAAAAAGCTTGCAAACACTAAAGAAAAATCAGTAATTATAGTTAAAGGGGGTCCTGGAACAGGAAAATCAGTAATCGCATTAGAAGTAATGGGAGAACTCTTAAGAAGTGGAAGGAAAGTATTTCATGCAACAGGCTCATCTGCTTTTACCAAAACTCTAAGAAAAATACTTGGCATAAGATCCCAACATTTATTCAAATTCTTCTTTAACTTCACAAAATCCGGAGAAAATGAAATAGATATCCTTGTTTGCGACGAGGCCCATAGAATAAGAAAAGACAGTAATGATTACGGAGTTCCGTGGAAATTAAAATCAAAAAATCCCCAGATAGATGACCTTATCAAACCTTCAAAACTTTCAATTTTCTTTATGGACGAGCACCAAGTTGTAAGACCAAGTGAGATCGGAAGCGTGGAATTAATCAAAGATTCTGCAAAAAAATTCGGAGCAAAAATCTTTGAATTTGAACTGCAAACCCAATTCAGATGCGGGGGTTCTGATTCTTATCTACAATGGGTTGAAAATGTTCTTGGAGTAAAAGAATCTGAATGGCAGATTTTAACAGAAAAGATAGGTATGGAATTTAAAATAGTAGATAATCCTAACGAGCTTAAAAAATTAATCGAAGAAAAAAATAAAGAGAAACTAAATTCTTCCAGAATTGTGGCGGGATTCTGCTGGCCTTGGAGTGAACCAAATTCCGATGGAAGTCTTGTAAATGATGTAAAAATAAATGGATTTGAGATGCCGTGGGAAAAGAAAAATGAATTTTGGAAATGGGCTACAGATGATTCCGGAATGGAACAAGTGGGGACGGTTTATACTGCTCAGGGTTTTGAATTTGATTATATCGGAGTAATCTTTGGTAATGATCTAGTTTATGATATGGGGGAGGAAAAATGGATTGCAAAACCAGAGAATTCATATGATAGCATGGTAAAAAGGAATAATAAAGATTTGGTTAGACATTTAAAGAATGTTTATCGGGTACTCCTATCTAGAGCACATAAGGGGGTTTTTGTTTATTTCGTAGACAGGGATACTGAAAATTATTTCAGAAGTAAAATTGCTGGGAGGTTTTGAAAAAATGATTACACATAAAAGCCTTTATGGGGATAGGAATGGGAGGAAGAGATAAAGATTGTATGAACTTTCAGGAAATTAGAAAAGAATAAATACCTCAAAAACATTTAAATATTAGAGAAAAAAAGAGGCATCATGGCTATTAATAAAGATATCTATTTTGATAAAGAAAAATTCAAACAGGCTCTTCATTATATCATTTCTAAAATTGGAACGCGTGATAATGTTGGAAAAACCGTCCTATATAAAATGTTATACTTTTCTGATTTTGATTATTATGAATTACGTAATAAATCTATAACGGGAGAAAACTATTTTAAATTACCGAATGGGCCTGCTCCCTCTCACTTCGAAAAAAATATGGAAGAATTAAAAAAGAAGGAAAAAATTAAAGAAATAAGAGGAAAGTATGGGGGATATCCTCAAATTAAGTTTATTTCTTTGTGCCCCCCAGAAGTAAATCTCTTAAATGGTGGAGAAATTCAAAGAATTGAGATGGTTATCAGTAAACTATCCGGGATGTCTGCTAACCAAATTAGTAGTTATTCACATGAAGATATTCCTTGGAAAGCGACCGAAGAAGGAGAAGAAATTGATTATGAATTAGTTTTCTATAGAAGCCCTACCTTTTCTGTTAGTGAAAATGCCCAAGTTTGTTGAAGCTCCCGAATTTACTAAAGATTTGAACAAATTAAGAAAATTTCGTACAATTGAGGAGGATTTAGAAGTTTTTAAGAAAGCTTTAGCCGTGGATCCAAAAAATCTACCGGGGGTCGTGATAATAAGCGGTATTGGAAGAGGGTTTTTGCCCGTATACAAAGCAAGAAAATTTAGGTGTAGATATCTTCAAAGCACAGGTAAGATTAGAGTAATTTACACATATAATGCCCCCACAGATGAAATAACTTTGATAGAAATCTATTTTAAAGGGCAAAATGAAAATCATAATCCAGATCGAATCAAGAAATATGCCATAAAAATTCAATAAAAAATGAACCGCCCACTCATCATAACACTAATTGTATTGGTTCTCATTATCATAGGATTTCTTATATTCCTTGCTCTTTCTGGAGAAAAAGAAGGTGATGAATTAAATAATAACAACGCTCAGACTTACAACTGCTCTTCTGACATCTACAATTGCGCTGACTTTGAAACACCGGCAGAAGCCCAGGCTGTTTTTGATTACTGCAATCCAACAGCAGGGGATGTTCATCAGCTGGATAATGGTGGCGATGGAAAGGTTTGTGAATCGTTGGCTTGATTTAGAATCTCAATTATTTGGTCTGCATTTTCCACAACAAAGCCTTCTTTTGAAATTATTTTCTGTAAATATGTTGCTTCACTATAACTTTTAGGTTTTAAAGTTAAAATAAGCTTCCCTTGTTCTTTAGCATGATTATATTGGGAAAGAGATCCGCTTATCTTCGAACCCTCTACAATAAATATCCCTTTTGAAAGGCCACTAATTATTCTATTTCTATTTAAAAATGATTGTTTATTAAACCCTTTCTTCCATCCAGAATCTTCAGCAACTAAACAACCTTTCTTTTTTAGAATCTCTTCATATAAAACCTTGTGTTCAGAAGGATATGGTCTATTTATTCCTAAAGGAAGG
Source organism: Candidatus Woesearchaeota archaeon (assembly GCA_964555925.1). Lineage (GTDB taxonomy): Archaea > Nanobdellota > Nanobdellia > Pacearchaeales > GW2011-AR1 > ASMP01. The sequence continues at coordinate 4,182 of CAZKUJ010000012.1, read as the reverse complement.
ACTGCAATAGTCTTTCCTTTTGAATTGAGGGCGGCCCTATGAGATATCCCATCAATTCCTCTTGCTAATCCACTGATTATACAATATCCCTTCTTAGATAAATCTTCTGCAATACCACAAACCTTCTTAAATGCATAAGAACTTACATTTCTTGTGCCCACTATGGCTATACTTTTATTATAATCAAAATTGATATCTCCTTTTGCGTATAAAACAAGCGGGGGAGCCGGAATAAGCCTCAATTGTTCTGGATATTCTGAATCTGAAAAAGTGATAATTTCTACTCCCGACTCCCTTATCTTTTTTATTTCTTGATTACATTTACCAATAAAAGGGGCCGTATCTAAGTTGTATCTTTCTTTTTTTTCAAAAAAAGATTTTATAAAAGTCTCGGAAATCTTATTTTTTTTCAATAAAAAGGATAAATCATCATTATTGCTATTTAAAATTCTTTTAGAATCTAAAAAATATCTAATTAAAATTGGTATGGCCGGATTAAATCCATTAAGTATTCTGCTTAATACAAAATCATAGATATTCATTTTGTTCTTTTCCCCTTTTCTTTAGATAAAAGGGCACGACTTACAGAAAATACAAAAATTTTTTCTGCTCCTTTTTCTTTTAAAAGTTTTGAACATTCATTGATTGTAAGCATAGAAGTTACAACGTCATCAACAAGCAAAATAGTTTTCTTATCTAAAAAAGGTACAAACTCTTCTCTTATTATATAAGCTCCTTTAACATTTTCTCTTTTTTCTTTTAAATTATGAAGCTTGTGTTGTTTCTTTGTTTTTTTTATTTTTTTAAATAATGAATAAAAATCAATTCCTACTCTTTTAGAAAATTCTGAAGCGAGGAGCTCTCCTTTTTGGAGGGGTTCCTCTTCATCATCAGGTACAAAACAAATGATTGTTTTCTCTTTTGAGGCCCCTAAGTTAGGAAAAACCTCTAAAAATTTTAGATTCAATAATTCTGCACAAAATGGGGCCATCTCTTTCCTTCCTTTATAATTCAATATTAACCATGTCATTGTATCTCTTGGGCTTTTTTCAAGGGGAAGCGATTCTTTCATATGAATATATTTTCCAACAGAAAAAATCTTATCAAAATAAATTTCGCCACCCGTAACGATTCTATTCTTGAAAAAAATATTGCAACTATTACCGCCTTTTTTGTCTTTAGGATATGAACAGGTCTCACATAATTCTTCATTATCAAAGATAGGAATTTCATTATCAAGACCATTTAATTTGATATATTTCATATAAGATATTGGTCCTCAGAGATTAAATAATTTATTATTCTCTAAAAAGAGATAACCCACTCACGCAACACCCCCAAATCACAACAATTCTTTTAAGGAATCGACTTATAGTGGTTGTTATGGGATTTCCATCAGAAAGAGAAAATAAGAGACTTAGAGGAGTCAATGAAATTCTTTTAGATAGACTAAAATGGGTAATGTGGCAGTTAAGGGATGGACTTAAGATCTTACGTGGAGAATAGAAAATTCTTTAAGGTTTAATTTTATTAGTAATTTATGGATAGATTAACAATTAAATTTACTGATTTTAGTGAAGAAAATATTCAAACTATTGTTGGAGCTGTGTTTCATAAAAAAGGATATAAAGTAGATTATTTACATTTTTCTGATAGGGCTAATGAAGATGGGGCAGATCTTATAGTTTCTAAGGGTAGTGAAAAAATAGCTATTGGATTAAAAATAAAACCAGATAAAAAGGATATATCTCAGTTATTGGAGTTAAATGACAGACCAGAGAGCAGGAAAATTTATGTTTATCTTTTAACCCCTACCAAAAAATTCCTAGACTTTATGGGTAAATGTAAAAATGTAGAGTTTTGGGATTCCTCTAAATTAAATAATTTTATTTTTGAAAATAACCCTTATTTCTTCTCAAATCTTTTATTTAGAGAACATCCCACAATAAAACACCTTGAAGTATTAAGATATCTCTTCTTCATGATATGGAAAAGATGCCATAAGCTAAATAAGAAAAGAGTTAAAGAGATGGATAAAAAATCAATCACTCAATTATGGAGGCTTAAAGATTTTTCAGTTATAATGAACAAAATTCCCCTACATGTACGTTATTTTTTTGAAGAACCACTTAAAAAAGAAGATAAAGAGCTTAACATTCACTTTTTGGGTTTATTTTTAGATTTTTTAGACTCCCTTGAAGTTCCTTCTCAGAATTATTTGGGGTGGTTTATGGATTTCCATAAGAAAAATAAAAATTTAGTGGAAAACTCTATAATTGAAATGGGGGATAGAAGCCATTGGTTTATGCTTAAAGCTTTTGATTCCAATCCAGATTTTAAAGAAATGTTAAAATCTATTAGGGAAATTTTAATAGATGAAAAAAAAGAAATGGAATTATTAAGAAGAAATGTAAGGAATAAAAATGATAAAGAACTAATAAAAAGATTAGAGGAAATGAATAAATCTAACAATATTTGGGTGGCAATTGGAGAGTGGATGAAAAGTTTACATAATGCAGGATATTTCTTGGAAGAAGCTGTAGATGATATTCTCTCGGAGTATCTTAGAGATTATACGATTAGATATAATGAAGATTGGAGATTTATAAGCTAAAATGTACCCTAAATATTTTTTTGAGAGATTTTGGGAAGGGGAACAAAAAAATCAGTTGTTTGTGGGGATGTCTTTTGATAATTCTCTTAATCGAAAATTCAAAACAATAAATGGTGCCTCTAAAAAAATAGGATTTAAAAAAGCATTTAGAGTTGGCTTAGATACTGAGGCAAATAGTATTAACGATGTGATATTTGACGGAATCGCACATTCTAAAATGCTCTTATTTGATTTATCTAATGATGAGAGAACAGGAGAAATTAATCATAATGTAATCTATGAGTTGGGAATAGCTAATGTAATAAGAGAGCCTTTTGACATGGTTCTTATTAGAAAAAAAACAAAAGAAAAAATAAAATTGCCTTTTGACATACAAGGACTAAACATTAATTTTTTTAATGAAAAACTAACTGTAAATTTTATTAAGAAAAAAGTTAGAGATGCATTGAAGAACCAAAAATGGCATAAAAGTAAAATGGTAAAGGCAGTTTCAGAATCTATAGATGATTTAGGATTAGGATTAATGATAGATATTGGTAGAAGGCCAAAAGGGTGGAATCATTTTAATACATTGTCTTTTGATTCATTAAGAAAATTATCCGTACATAGATTGATGGACCTTGGAATTTTATGGTTTGCAACAGGAAAAAAGAAGAATCCTCAGGAGCATGCTTATCATTGGACCTCTTTTGGACATGAAGTGATGAAATATTTAAGTATTCCACAAATGACTTTTAAAGAATTTAAAAAAAGGCCCGAGTTTAAAGATTCTCTTAAAAATTTAGAGATATACTACCAAAGTAAAGGATGGAATTCTAAAAAAATTAAAAAAGCAATTGATAAAGCAAAAAGACAAAAATAATTTAACCTTTAACCTTTAACCTTTAACCTTTAACCTTTAACCTTCCCCATCATTCCCTTCACCAATCCCAATATTTCTTCCATTTGTCCTTCCACTGATTCAACCCCATCTTTTAGAATCTATACCCCCAAACTTTTAACCTTTTCCCCTACCAAACAACTACTGCCTTAATTATCCTAACATCCTCGAGAAGGCGGTTTTGTTCTGGGAGGTCTTTGATCTTCATATAAAAGTAATAGTTTCAAGATTAATAAATTTTTTATAGTCTGCTTTATTGGATAGGAAGAAGAAAGATTCAAGAACTGTTAATCCCAACCTAAATTCGCAGAATAATCTTATCAGACAACAACAATTCTTTTAAAGAATTAAATTATGGGTTTTTATGGGATTTCCATCAGAAAGAGAAAATAGTGAAGATAGAAAAGACAGAGAAATAAAACCTTATAACCAACCGGGAAGAAGGCCTCCTTGTCCTTTTTATGGATTTGATGCAACGTTTGATGTGTTGGTTATGAATGATTCTGGAGGAGACCAATGCGCTCTAAAAACCGACTCTTATAGTCCGTGTCAAATGGAAATTGTAGGAGATACGCCTAACTGGTTTGTATGCCCTTTGAATACAGACAAAAATAGAAGGAGACTAGAAAGAAGTTTAGAAAAAATAAGGGTATTTCCAAGAGAATTTCGTCCTGCAAAAGCAAGATCC
>CAZKUJ010000011.1:12235-19012 GCA_964555925.1 Candidatus Woesearchaeota archaeon | reverse complement strand
TCCACCCTAGGTTAAACCTACAGCCAGACGCTCTAGCCGTTGAGCTATGCGGGGAATTGCATTAACTAATTAAGCGCGTTTTTAGAAATTCTAATGGATTTTTAAAAGTTCTTATTTACTATTCAATATGCTTGCTTATCTGGTCTGCCACGAAGAAGGCTCGATTTGATTCTGTTTCGTGAATTTCTCCTTCTTTTTCATAAATCACCCTGGCTGTTGGAAGAGCGAATCTTCCAATAACTCCAACCTTAGAATAAATTACATAAGAAAGAACTCTTGTTTCTCCAACTTGTAATTTTTCAAAATTCCACTCAAGTGTTCTATTTTTTTTATCAATCTTCGAAGGAGTATCTCCGCCAAATCTTTCATAAAGTTCAACTAATGAAGGCAATCTATCTATAATGTTAACTCTTTCAACAAACTTCTTCGCATGAACAAAAAGAGAAACTTTTAATGCAAATTCTCCGCCCTTAGCTCTTACAAATGAAACTTTTTTTCTTAGTACAAAGTCTGTTCCAGTATATTGCCTAACCAGAATTACAATTGCTACAAGAAGAAGTATAATCAAGAAAGGAAACAACCAGTTTGTTCTTACAACAATTTTATAGGTTTCTCCTGGTGACACATCTTTTATCCATGTGTAATAAACAGTAAGCCCTTCTCTATCAACAAGGTCTGGCTCTGGATTAAAGCTTGTAAAAAGCCTTGAAATGATGTTTTTCTTTATAACTGTCTCAGATTCTTCAACCAAATTTCCTTCATTTTTCTTCTCAATTATTTTTGTGTTTACAAAAAATCCAAGATCGCTTTTTGTTGTTGTGACTATGTTTTTTTCCACAAATTTAACAACGCCCTGAACTTCGGCTATTTCACTGTCTGCTTCAATTGTTGCAACCAAAGTATAGAAACCAGCTGTCAATTCTCTGAAATCTTCTTTATTTAGAGATACACTAAATTTCTTTGTTTCTTTAGCTTCGAGAGAAAAGCTTTTTTCGACATTGAAAAAAGGAGAATTAAATTTTACTTTCATATTCTCAAAAGCAATATTTTCCATATTTTTAATGAATATCTCTGTTGACCCTGAATCCACATCTATATCGCTTGAACCAACGACAAAAGCATCTTCAAGAAAGATTATCTTGAACAAAAGTGTTTCTTTAATTTGTGAATCTCCGCTTTTAATATAATAAGTTAATGCATAAAAACCTTTTTCAGGAATCTCGCCGATTGGCTCAATTTCAATTTGAATATCTTTTGTTTCTCCTTTGGTTATGAAAATCTTTTCAGTAGGAAGCATAGTGAAGCCCATAAGATTGTAGAATTCAAAACTGCCAGATGCGCCGTTATTCGTTATGCTTAAATCAAAATAAATAGGCTTTTCCAGGCTTTTTATGTAAACTTCATCAGTGCTCTTTTTTTCAATTGTTAAGTCTATAGCAGAAATAAATGGAAAAAGTATAATCAAAAGTCCAAGAAATAAACTTATAAAAAACATTGAATGCATCAGATTTTTTCTTGTGATATTTTTCATACAAAAAACAGAAGAAAATTCTATTTAAGGATTTCGGTGATGCCTAAAACAAGAAATCTCAGAAAATTTTTCCTATCTTTTTCCTTCAAGATCAAGCCATGCTTTTGCTTGTCCTAAAAATTCATCGCACTGGCCCGCGATTTTATCTTCATATTCTATTATTCTTGACTGAATAACCCATTTCTCGTAAATGCTTCTCAAAAATTTTTTAAATGCTGACATTTCAAATTTACCTTGATAATCTCTTACTAGAATTCCCTTAACATTCATTTCAACAGTGCCCTCATTTGTATTTATCTTAGCTCCACCTCGTGCAATTTCTATATTTTTAAGCGCAAGTACCTTAAACTCAACCTTTATTCCAAATTTAAAGTAATCAGTAAGATTCTTGCTTCCCTCCCATTCAACAGATATATCCTTGGAATCTCCTTTTATTTTTTCTTCGTATTTATTCTCAGAAAAATCAGAAATATCTATTTCTTCTATAACCCAGTCATAACAAAATTTATAAAAATCTCGAAACGAGAAAATTCCTGCATATTTAATCTTGCTTGAAAATACTGTTTCTTTTTCTGCCATTTTATTTATAAAATGATTTAGTGGAATTTTTATTCCAGCTTGCCATTATGAAAATAACGCACCCCTTTATTTATCTTTAGGGAAAATATTATTTAAATATTTAACTAAGTTGCATTAAAATCAGTTTTAAAGAGAAAGACGCTCTAAATAGAACTCTTGCAAGATTCACAGATAAGCATGCCGTGAACCCTATAAAGAAAATCTCGTGCTCCACATTCTTCGCAGATTCCAAGGTCTGATGACCCTTTTTCCTTTGCTTGCTTTATTTTTTTCAGTTTTGCTTCTTCTTCTCTTATTTTTGCAAACTCTTCAAGCTCGGGATAAAATTCGGGATGGAAACTAAGAATATCTTTTGCAGTAATAATGCCCACCAATTCATCTTTATCAGTTACTGGAAGCCTTTCAAATTTCAATTGCTTCATTCTTTTTATTGCTTCCTGAATAGTCATCGTTGGTTTTATTGTTGCGATTTTTTTAGGAGAAATATCAATAGCCTTGATATCAGAAAGGTCTTTTTTGGATTTTTTCACAAGCGCCCACAAAATATCTCGTTCAGTAATAAACCCCACAAGTTTCTTTTTTTCAACTAGAAGCAGGCATCCCACTCTTTTACTTGCCATTTTTCGCGCACACATAAGGAGGTCGTCGTTTGGCTTTGCTGTTATAGGTTCTCTAGTCATTACATCTGCAACAATAATCTTTTCCATATTAAAATCAATATCTTTTTACTTATAAACTTTATGAGGTTTGGGTTAATTCTGCCTTTTATCTGATTATCCTTCATTACAATAATGTTTAAATAATTCACAAAAAAGATAGATTCATGTCAGATAAACCAATAGTTCTCATGCCAGAAGATGTACAAAGAATTCTGGGAAAAGACGCGCAAAGAAGCAATATTCTTGCAGCAAGAATGGTGGCTGAAATTGTAAAAACAACTCTCGGTCCAAAGGGAATGGATAAGATGCTGGTTTCACCTACTAATGATATTACTATAACAAACGACGGCGTGACAATTCTTGAAGAAATGCAAATAGAGCATCCTATTGCTAAAATGATGGTTGAAATAGCAAGAACACAGGAAAGCGAAGTAGGTGACGGAACAACAACTGCAGTAATGATTGCTGGAAAACTTCTGGAAAACGCAGAGAAACTTCTTGAAAAAAAGATACATCCAACAGTTATTACAAAAGGTTATAGAATTGCAGCAGAAAAAGCAAAAGAGATTCTCATGAACCTTGCTCTAAGAATAACTCCAAACGACGAAGAATTGCTAAAACAAATCGCAGTCACAGCAATGACAGGCAAGGGTGCAGAGGATGCAAAAGATAAATTAGCTGAAATAATTGTTAAAGCAATACAGCAGATAGAAGATAATGGAAAAATAGATTTAAACGACATAAAAATAGAAAAATCAAGAGGAAAAGGAATTAAAGATACAGAATTAATATCCGGAATAGTCTTAGATAAAGAAAAAATATCTTATGACATGCCTTCTTCTATTTCTAATGCAAAAATCGCTCTTGTTGATTTTCCTCTTGAAATAAGAAATCCAGAAATTGATACAAAAATATCAATAACAAGTCCAGAGCAATTGCATAGTTTTGTAGTTGAAGAAGAAAGAGAAATTCAGGATCTGGTTGAAAAAATAAAACTTTCTGGGGCAAATGTTGTTTTCTGCCAAAAAGGTGTTGATGATTATGCAAGATATTTGCTTACTAAAGAAAAAATATATGTTTGTAGAAGAGTTCCACGAAGCGACATGGAAAAAATTTCAAAAGCAACAGGTGGAAAAATAATAAGCAACATAAATGAATTAAATGCTTTTGAGACTGGAAACGCACAGAAGGTTGAAGAGATAAAGCACGGAGAAGAAAGCCTTACATATATAACAGGATGTCAAAATCCAAAAGCACTTACAATACTTATTCACGGCGGAACAGAGCATGTTATGGATGAGGTTAAAAGAGCAATAAAAGACGGATTAGGAGATGTTGCGTGCGTGGTTCAGTCAGGGCTTGTTGTTCCCGGAGGAGGAGCAATAGAAGCAGAACTTGCAAAACAGCTAAGAGAATTTGCCCAGGAATTAAGCGGAAGAGAGCAACTCGCTGTAGAAGAATTTGCATCTGCTCTTGAATTCATTCCAATAACTCTGGCAGAAAACGCAGGAATTGACCCTATTGATATGCTTACAGAATTAAAATCAAGGCATGATTCTGGAGAAAAAAACGCAGGCCTAAATCTTTACAAGAATACAATTGAAAATGTTCTTGAATCAAGAATAATCGAACCATTAAAGATTAAAACCCAGGCAATAAATTCTGCCACAGATGTTGCAATCATGATTTTAAGAATAGATGATATTATTTCTGCAAGAGGAAAGAATTCTTCTGCTTCAGGATTTGATTCAAGAACCTTAGGTAAAATCTCGCCAGATTATCCAGATTTCTAGTCCAAAAAATCTTTATACTTCCTATTCAGATATTCTAATAATTAAATTATCACAGAATTAATAAAATGACTCTTGATTTTGAAGAAAAAAGATTGATTGCAGAGTTAAAAAGAATAAAGCCAAAGAAAGTATTGGTTCAGCTTCCAGAAGGAATTAAGAAAAATTCTCTTGAAATAGCAAAATTAATTGAGAATTTAGGTATTGAAGTTATTTTTTCAGGAGAAACCTGCTGGGGTGCGTGCTCTGTTGCTTATTTTGAGGCAAAAGCCCTAGGAGTTGATTTAATAATACATTTCGGGCACGCAGAATTTCTTAAGACAGATTTTCCAGTTCTTTATATAGAAATGAAAGATGTTCTGAATTTGAATTCTCTTCTTGAAAAATCATTAGAATATTTAAAAAAATATAAAACAATTGGCTTTTCATATTCAATACAGCACAAGCAGGATGTAGAAAAAATAAAAGAATTTTATAAGGAAAAAGGCAAAAAAATTATTCTTTCAAAAAAAATAGGAAATGTCGCGTGTGAAGGGCACATTGTTGGATGCCAGTATGAAGGACTTAAGGCAATACAGAAAAAAGTAGATTGTTTCTTGATTTTAGGAAATTCATTTCATTCAATGGGCGCTGCTCTGGCAGTGGAAAAACCTGTTATTTTGCTTGATGTTTACAATAACAGAATACAATCTATGGAGGGGCTTAGAGAAAAAATTCTAAAGCAAAGAGCAATTTCTATTGAAAAGCTGAAAGAAGCAAAAAATGTTGGGATAATCGTTGAAACAAAATTAGGACAGAGATTTGGCTCTGCAAAATATCTTATTGAAAAGCTGAAAAAAACCAACAAGAACGCAGTTATTATATCAATGGATGAATTGACTCCTGAAAAAATAATGAATTTCTACGATATTGATGCTTTTATTGAACTTGCATGCCCAAGAATTGCACTTGACGATTTTGCTAAATATCCAAAACCAATTTTAACATTTAAGGAAGCACTTGTCGCCCTTGGAGAAAAATCCTGGAAAGAGCTTTTAGAATCGGGATTAATATAAAATACAAAATTTTCAAACATCAAAAAGTATAAAAAGGTGTTTTTTGTGAAATAAAAATAGGAAGACAAGATGGATGAACTAAAATCAAAAGATTTTGTTATATCCCCTTAAAAAATTAAGATGAATGAAGAAAAAAAAGCAATAACCATAAAGAAAGCTGATTTGTGGAAATTTTCAACATTTATTCTTTTAGCTATTTTAATTGTCCTTATTGTTCTAAGTTTTTCAGGCTTAGGGATTACAGGAAAAGCTGTTTCTGAAAAAGAAGCAGGTCAAGCAATGTTAGACTTTGCACTTACCCAGGGAATTGATGCTGAAATATTAAGTATAGAAAATGAAGGAGATTTTTATTTAGTAATTCTTTCTATTGAAGACCAGCAAATTCCTGTTTATGTTACAAAAGACGGAAAATATTTTACAAGCTCTTTGGTTTCTTTAACCCAAACCACAGCAACCAATACAACAGAGCAGAATTTACCAGAACAAACAATTTTAGAGTGTGCAGGCGATTATGGTTTGAATGAAAATACAATCATATTCTATTATTCTGATTCCTGCGGATGGTGTGCTAAAATGAAGCCAGGTGTTGATTCTCTAGAAGAACGAGGATATTTTATCTATCGGGCTAATGCAAACGAAGAAGATCCTATGATTAATAGCTGTGTTTTAGATCATATGACTAGCGGGGGGGTTCCTCAGTTTGTGTGCGTGAAAACAGGAGAAATAAAAGTTGGTGCATTCGCAGATGCAGAAGGCAATTTGAATCAAACAGCAATGGACTCCTGGGTTGAAAGTTGTTTGGCAGGTTAAAAAAGAGGTTTAATGTTAGATTAAATGACAAATCAAGATAATTCAAAAGAGTTGATTAATATTCCAGTAAAATGGATTGTTTCTTTTCTTTTTTTAGCTTTAGGTATTCTTATTGGTTTTTTCTTGTGGAATTCAGGAAGTTTGGGCTTAACAGGAAATGTTGTTTCTGAAAATCAAGCAGAAAAAAATATTATTAATTTCTTTGAAAACGAAGTTCCGGGAAGCGAGGTAGAAGTTATTTCTGTGACAAAACAAGGAAGCCTCTATGAATTTGTTTTAGATGTTGATGGAGATAGTTTTCCAGTCTATATCACTACAGATGGAAAATATTTAGTGATTGACCCGATTCCTTT
>CAZKUJ010000011.1:0-12135 GCA_964555925.1 Candidatus Woesearchaeota archaeon | reverse complement strand
GGAAGATTTTAAAATAAACAGAATAATCTAATTCTATGGGATTGATTCGGTTTCTTGGGGGAATTATTGGAAAAAAGAAAATCCAAAAAAACAAAGATTCAGATTTAAAAGAAGTTTCCTTTGATGAGCTCAAAAACCAAATAGAAGAGAAGGAATTAGAATTAAACATTAGAGAAAGAGGAATTATCTCTTCAATAAAAAATTTATTTTCAGAAACTTTAAATGAATTAGCAGACAAAATAACAATTTTAGAAGAAATTGATATTAATTCAAAAAAAGCAGAAACCAAGCTTAAATTGATTGTGAAAGAAAATTTAATTCAGTATGTTTCAAACATCCGCGAACTAACAAAAAAACTATCAAATTTGCAGGAAAAAAGTCTTGAAGAATTGATTGAAAAATACAACAGGATTTTTTTGGATTTTGACAAAAGGTCTTATTCAAATTACGAAAAAGCAACTATTCTTATAGGCAGAGAGATCGCAGAAGTAAAAGAAATTATAAGGAAACGCTATAACTCTCTTAAAGATATTTTCGAGAAAAATCAAAATATTATTTTTTCTCTAAATTTGATTTCAATTCTGAAAAACAGTTTAAAAGACACCAATAAATTAGAAGTTTTTGTTTCTGAATTAAATTCTAAAATAGAATTGCTGAATAAGAAAGCTAAGGAAATTCAGGAAAAAAATACAAAACTTCTATTGAAAATTGAAGAAACCAAAAAAAGCAAGAATTATCTTGAAAATCTAAAGAAGAAAAAAGAAATCGAGAGCCTTAGAAAAGAGCTTGAAAGAGAAATTTATTTGTTAAAAGACAAAATTGATTTCAAGGCTCTTGGAAGAGAATTCCATACAGATGGAGATAAAATGGAAAGTATTCGATACTGCAAAGAAAATTTCTTGAAATGCTTTGGCAATGAAACAGAATTTAAGAAAATTATTAATCTGATTTCTGAAGCTAAGCTTAGCAATGAAGAAATTTCAAAAGAAATAACTTCTCTAAAAAACAAAAAAGCAGAAATTTCAAAAATAGAAAACACTCTTAAAAAAGATCCTGCAGAAGATTTGCTTTCTGAAATTGAGAAGAATAACTCAGAAATTGAAGTTGTAAATATTGAAAAAGAAAAAATGCTGAAAAATATCACTAGAATAGAAGAAAAGATAATAACTCTAAAAGAAGGCATTGCGCAAGAATCAGTAAAACTTGGTTTATCGATTAAAGCAAACTAATGGTTTATCCAAGAGCTTTTTTCACAGCTTCAAGAGGAAGCATCACACATTTCATTCTAGAAGGAGTTACTGAAATTCCAAGTAATTTTAAAACATCTTTTTTATCCATTTTTTTAACTTCAGAAATATTTTTGTCTTTTATTTTATCTGTAATCAGCGAAGAAGAAACAAGACTCAAAACACATCCGCTTCCGCTAAATTTTGCATCTCTAATCTTTTTGTCTTTGACAATAAGCTGAATTGTTATTTCATCTCCGCAAAGAGAATTAGTTTCTGTTATTTCTGCTGTTGGATTTTCAAGCAAGCCATAATTCTTTGGAGATTTGTATAATTCCAAAATGTGCTTAGAATACAGGTTTTTTGGTAATCCGTGTTCCATTTTATTCAAATTTCTTTACTATTTTTTTTAAAGCAAGGATTAAAGCATCAATGTCTTCAAAAGTATTATAAAAATACAAGCTCATTCGACATGTTCCTCCAATTCCAATTTGTTTCATCAGAAGCATGTTGCAGTGGCGCCCTGTTCTTATTACAACTCCTTCAGAGTCTAAAAGAGAAGCGACATCATGCGGATGAATTTTTTCAAGATTAAATGAGATTATTCCAGAGCTGTTTTTTGTGGAATTGTATATTTTAATTTTTGGAATTTCTTTTAATTTGCTTAAAGCATATGCTGTTAGTTTTTTCTCCCATTTTTCAATGTTTTCAATTCCTATTTTTTGAATATATTTTATTGCCTTGCCTAATCCAATTGCTCCTGCAATATTTTGGGTTCCAGCTTCAAATCTTGCTGGAATATCTGCCCAGCATATCTGATTAAAATTCGCGCTTTTAGCAGCCCCTCCCCCAAACATAAATGGTGAAAGTTTTTCAAGCAAAGCCATGCGCCCATAAAGAACTCCAATTCCAGTTGGTCCAATAATTTTATGCCCTGAAAATGCAAGAAAATCACACCCTAAATCTTTAACATTAACTTTCATATGGGGAACAGACTGAGCAGCATCAAGAACAGTTATTGCTCCTTTTAACTTAGCATATTTAATAATTTCTTTTACGGGATTTATTGTTCCTAAAGAGTTTGAGACATGAATTAAAGAAACAATTGCTGTGTTTTTTGTTATTTTTTTCTTCATATCTTCTAAGTCAAGTTCATAACTGTCTTTTTTAAGTTTAATAAATTTCAGCTTCATTTTATTTCTTTTTGCAAGCTGCTGCCAAGGAATTAGATTAGACAAATGCTCCATCTCTGTCAGAACAATTTCTTTTCTGTTTTTTTTCAAAATTGAAGGCAGAGTGTAAGACAAAAAATTCAGTGATTCTGTGGCATTTTTTGTGAAAATGATTTCTTTTGCATCTGCTCCTATAAATTTCGCCACGCTTTCTTTTGAGTTTAAATAAAGCTCTGTGGCTTTTTCACCGAGTTTATACACACCTCTCTGAATATTTGCATATCCTTTTTCATAAAAATCTTTTATTATGTCAATGACCTGCTGTGGTTTTTGGCTTGTTGCTGCATTGTCAAGATAAATCAGATTAGAATTGTGCTTGAAAATAGGAAAATCTTTTCTCAAAAGTTTTGCAGTCTTATTGTTGATTTCCATAGAAAAACAAGAAAAAACCCTGTATTTAAAGTTTTATGAGATTTTGCATTAATCAATTAGATATTGCTTCTCATTTTCTCCATCTGAGATGGATTTTTTTCAAGAGTTTTTCCACATCCTTAGGATAATAAATCCATCCAATTTTACCTTCTGAGTCAACAGAAACTTTTCCTGAAACAATTAAATAATCGAGAATTAAAGAAAAAGTTTGGTACATTATTCCTTTAGGCAGGGCGCCCCAAAGTTGTTTTTTTCTAAACTCTCCATCATGCTCTTTTATGAAATCTTCTACAAAAAGCACAGTATCTAATCTTGGAAATCTTGCAGTGGGGTTTTCTTTTTTTAGAAGCTCAAATACCATAGTTATATCAATTGATAAACCCTTATAAATTTTACTGTTTTTAGATTTCTTGTATCAATCCAATCACATTGATTCTAGCTTTTTTATCCTGTCATTAATTGGCGGATGCGTAGAAAACAAGCCCTGAACTTTTTTCTTAAAAGGGTCTGAAATAAACAAAGGAGCCATTGCTTTTGAAACCCTGTGTTTTTTCTCGCGGTCAGAAACATGCTCGTTTTGAATTTTTTTAAGTGCCTTTGCCAGTCCAGGTGGATATCTTGTGAATTTTACGCCTGTTGCATCTGCTGCGTATTCTCTTTTTCTTGAAATTGCAAAAGAAACAAGCTGCGCAGCAATTGGAGCAAGAATCGCAAAAACAACCCCTAATAAAATCAAAATTATCTGAACTCTTCCGTCTCTGTTATTCCCTCCTCTGCCCATACCTCCAAACCACAAACTCCTTAAAAACAACTGAGCAAGAATTGAAACCATTCCTATCAGCACAGCTGTCAGAGTCATGAATTTTATATCATAATTTGCTATATGAGACATCTCGTGAGCCATTACTCCTTCAAGTTCTTGCTTATCTAGTTTTTTCAATGCCCCTGTTGTAAAGCAGATGACTGCTTTCTGCGGATTTCTTCCAGATGCAAATGCATTTATTTCTTCAGATTCCATGACATAAAGCTTAGGCATAGGCAGTCCAGAGGCAATTGACATGCCTTCTGCAGCATGATAAAACATTCTGTGCTCTGTTTGAGAAGCAGGCTTTGCCTTAACAGAAGCAAGAGCAATTTTGTCAGAATTGTAATAGCCAACAAGAACATAAATCAGAGAAAAGATTGTCGCGAAAACCATGATGATGAAAAAGTAGCCAGGGTCTAAAATAAGAGCAATAATATAGCCAAGAACAATAAAGAATACGAATATGACAACGATTAACAAAAATGATTTTATCTTGTTTCTCTGAATCTGGTCATGAAATGAAATGCGTGATGCACTATCTCTTTTTGCCATGATTTTTCAAAGAAATTTGAGTATAAAAAGTTATTTTTGTTGCAAACAGAAAAATTAAAAACCTTTCTTAATTGCTTTTTCTGTGAAAAAGAAAACATCTAAAATAATAATTGGCTTTATTTTAATTGTTGCAATTATTTTAGGAATTTTTATGATGACAAAAGAAAATCCAGAAACAAAAGTTAAACTTGAAACAACAAAAGGAGATATTGTGATTCAGTTGTATAAAGAAATGCCAATTACAGCAAGTAATTTCAAAAGTCTTGTTGAAAAGGGTTTTTATGATGGAGTTATCTTCCACAGAGTTATTGATAATTTCATGCTTCAGGGTGGTGACCCGACAGGAACAGGCACAGGTGGGCCAGGCTATCAGATTAAGGATGAATTTACTCAAACAGATTTGGATAGAAACGACAGAGGAACAATATCCATGGCAAATGCAGGCCCAAACACAGGAGGAAGCCAGTTTTTCATAAATCTTGTTAATAACAACTATCTTGACAGAAAACATCCTGTTTTTGGAAAAGTAATATCAGGAATAGAAGTTGTGGATACAATTGCAAAAGTGCAGACAGATGCCCAAAACCGCCCCTTAGAAGAAGTTCGAATAATCAAAGCGAGTGTTGTTAAATGAGTAGGAGAGAAAGTAAAAAATTTTAATCATCTCAAACTTTCTCCACAACTCCCAACAACTCCCTTAAATTATTTATCTCAAAATCGGCTGTGCTTTTTGAAGCTTCTATTGGTTCTTCGTAATCTCTTCCATATCTGGCAAAACATGTTTTTATTCCAAGTTTTTTAGGCATTTTTATATCTCTTTCAATATTATCTCCAACCATCAATGCTTCTTCTGGCTTGACATTTAATTCTTTCAAGACTCTCTTAAATGGAGTTAAGGAAGTTTTTTGTTTTCTAACATCTCCTTTGGTTATTACAACATCAAAAAAATTATCTAATTCCATCTGAACTAATCTTATCCATGCAGGAACACTTGGAGCATCGCTTATGATTGCGAGTTTGTATTTTCCCTTTAATTCTTTCAAAACAGAAATTGCTTCAGAATAAGGAAATAAATGCAAATCTCTAACTTTTTTATAGGCCAGAATCCCGTAAGCTAAAATCCTATAATCTATTTTTGCAACAGCTTTTTTAAGAAATTTTTGAAATATTAACTGATGCTCTATGCCTCTTCCCTTGTAAATCTCATAAATAATTTCAAGCGCCTTCTCTTTCTTTATTTTCAAGCCAGCTTCAATCATTGCATCAACAGCTGCTTCACAGCTCTTTTTCTTCATCTTCATAAAATCAACAAGAGTATTGTCCAAATCAAAAAGGATTGCCTTAATCATTAATGCATACAAGGAGAAAAAGGATTAAAAATTTATCTTTATAGAAATCCAAACCTTAAAATCCTTTCTCCTACCCCCTAAATCCTAACCTTAACAGCATATGAAATAGAAATCTTGTCTGTTTTTGAGTCATACAGAATTCTTTGGCATCCTTTTGCATATATTTTCTCTCCCTTGCAATCTGTCAAAAATTTAAAACCCCATTCAAGTATTCTTTCTAATGTTGGTTGTGGTGCTGGCGGATTCTTGTCTTCTTCCATGCTATCTGCTGAAGGAATAAACTATAAAAATATTATTGTATTAGAATCAAATCTTATCAGAACTTACTCTTCTCTCAAAACCCCGCCCCCAACTTTTTTAAACTTCTTTTTCTTTGAGAATTCATGAAACAACTAAAGAAAGTGTTTTTGGAAATTGTCCTTATCCTATTTTCTGTTCTTATATTCAGAAGCCTTTGGCTTCTTATGGATTCTGTTGTATATTTTAATTATCTTGAATTCCACATCTTCGCTCTTATTATTGGAATTGTTCTCTCTATATTTGCATTCAGAAAACTAATCAGTATTAAATAATAAATTAAGTTTAAGATTATCTTTTTTTCCTAAGAATCCTGAAAATTATTAAATGAAAAATTGCGAAAACCAGGCTAAGTACAACTGTAAATTCTGATAGACAAACCAAAAAGCCAGATATAATTAATTTGTTTGCTATAATCAATAAAAATAAAGAGATGAAAAATAAGATAAAAGGAATTCTCGGGTGAAGTTTTTTAGAAATTATTTTTTTCTTTTCCAGTTTTTTTAATAGTTTTTTAATTTTTTTCATGACTATTTTAAATTCTAAAACCCTCTTCCCTAAAACTTCACTTTCGGCACAGCCCTTGCTTCCTCTGGTATCTCGAGATATTTCTTGGCTGATTTTCTATACATAGAAGCAAACATAACACCAGGGAATCTTTTTGTCAGATTGTTGTAGCTAAGAATTGAATCATTGTAAAACTGTCTTGCATATGCAACCTTGTCTTCAATTGCTGCAAGTTCTTTCTGAAGATGAAGGAAATTTTCATTAGCTCTAAGTTGAGGATAATTTTCAGACAAAGCTAATATTGATTTCAGAGCTTGCTGAAGCTCTGCGCCTTTTGTGACTTTTTCCTGCATTGTTTTTGCACCCATAAATGCTTTTCTCGCATTTGTAACCTCTGTCATTATTCCTTTCTCGTGCTTTGCATATCCCTTGACAGAATTCATTAAATTAGGAACAAGATCTGCTCTTTTCTTCAGCTGAACATCAATCTGGCTCAGAGAATTTCCTATTCTGTTTTCCAGAGTCACAAATCTATTATAGTAAACTATGAAAACCAGTACAATCAAAACAGCAAGAGCAATAATCCATCCTATCATGATTTTAGATTGTTTGAATCGTTTATAAATTTTTACGTTCACTACGCTCACTTATTAATAAGACGTGGTTAATATAGAAATCCGCTAACTTATGAATAAATATTATTAATTAAAATCATCTCACTTATTAATGAGACATAATCAGGACACTATTCGCTCGTTGCAGGAGAAGAACTCTGCAAACCATCAATCTTCAAAGCAAAATCAAAATCCTTTTTTGTCAGGCCTTCAACAGAAGGAGTTGTGAGTTTTATTCTTATTTTGTTGCTGTCATAAATTTTTATTTCAGGATAATGGCTCTCAACTTCTGTAATCTCTGCGATTTTGTTCGCAAAAAACACAGCTTCCTTGAAATTCGCAAATTCAAAATTCTTCACTATTGATTTTCCATTATCCTCAAGATTCCAATTAGAAATTCCTGCAAGATTTTCATTTAATTCAGCCATTGACAAAAGTGTATTATCTGAGTAAGTCATTTCTACTCCTAAAATACATTATTCATTAAAAATTTATTGGTGATAGATTATCAGATAAAAGATAGAACCACAGCAGTCAGAATAAAGGCAATAATAAACATCAAAGCCCTTTTTCTTGAAACATGAAGTGTTTTTTTAGACAGGAATTTTGTTGCCTTAAATATCAGGTCAGTATTAAACATCCAAAATAATCCAATTACTGAAAAAGCAACATATGTGAAAACAGCTGGAAGAGCGCTTCCGCCCAAAACAAGCCCTCCAAGAACACTTTCAGAAACACCTCCAAGATTTGCACCAATCATATATGGAATTACTTTTTTCAGCTTAGTGATTCTTGTAACAACCAGAGGAATCAAAAAAGTAATTGTAATGCTTGTAGACATCAAAAGAGCAGTAATTCCCATTCCTAAGAAAAAAGATTTCCATTTTTTATCTAAAAGGCGGTTTATTTTTGATTTGAGCTTGTCTTCACCCCAGATATTTATCATGAATTTTGGAAGATATTTCAAGCTTCCAATAAGAAAAATCAAACCAAGAACAATTTGCAAATTATCAGGCATAAAAGAGATTAAATTAATTACAGGCAAAACAATAATATCTACAATATTATGTCTAAAAGGAGCATCAAAAATCACAAAATACTCTCCTGCTTTACTAAAAAAACCAGTGAAAAGTTCAAGCAAAAACATTATAATCGCAATAGGAACAGCATAAACAAGATTAGCTAATCCTATCTCAAATCCGTGTCTAAAATCTCTTCTTTTTGCATGAATCAAGAAGGCAGCAAATAATGAAGCTATTGAACTTCCTATTCTTGTTCCGATTATCATGTAAAGTAAAACTATCGGGCCAATTATTCCAGCAAGATGAAAAGCAATAAGTGTTGCAGCAGCTGCCCCAGAAGACTGAGTTATCAAAGTTGCAAGCCAGCCAAATCCAAGAGCATTCACTTCACTTATTCCATTTCGAGTTAAAGCTAAAATCCCTTTTCCCAAAGATGCAGAAGAAATCTTGATTAATGTCAAAGAAAGGACAAACATATACAAAGCAAATATAAATCCAAATGCATTTAAAATCTTCCCCTTTTTCATGAAATAAAAAGTGAATTTGAGTTTAAAAATTATTTCAAATTGAATTTCAAACAGAAATTTAGTATCTTGAATAAGAAATAAATACCCCCAATAATACTCTAAAGTATAAGTTAAAAATTTCAGCCAGTGTGCCGGAGTGGTTAACGGAACGGTCTCGAAAACCGTGCCCTTTTGGGCTCCTAGGTTCGAATCCTAGCACTGGCGTTTTTCTTAAAAATTCCACTAACTACGAACCCAAAAAAATATATAAAGAAAAAATGTTTCAAGCTCCAATATACAAAAATAAAAAACAGGTAAAAATGAATTTTTATTCAGCTAACATTGAAAAAGAAACAATTGAAAACCAGAATTATCGGAAAGTTCTTTTTACAGGCGAAAAAATGCAGCTTGTTGCTATGGATTTAAAGCCAGGAGAAGACATTCCATCAGAAGTTCATAAAAGCATTGACCAGTTTATTAGGATCGAAGAAGGGGATGCACTGATCAAAATTGATGAAAAAGAAATTTCTCTAAAAAATGATGATGCAGTCATAATTCCGGCAGGAAGCAGACACTATGTAAAAAACACTTCTTCAAGCAAAAATCTTAAGCTTTACACAATTTATGCAACTCCAGAACACGCTCCTGGAACAATTCAAAGAACAAAAGCAGATGCAGATGCCTCTAAACACAAGCACTAACTTTAGTTTTTTCTAAAGTGAATTAATCTCTAAAGAACATAAATTATTAAAAATAATAAAAACAAAGAAATTAAATGGAACAAACATATGTTCTAATGCAAAGAACTTATTATACTGAAATAGATAAAGAACAAAGAATAGAATTTGCTTTTGAAAGAGAAGGCAATATGCGTAATCTTTGCGCTCCCAAAAAAAACTTAAAAGATTTGGCCCTATCAATAATAAAAAACAACATAAAAATTAACATGTCTGATCTAATTATCACTCCTAGAAACTCAAGATTTAATCCTAATTGGGGGTATGTCGAGAGCCCAGTAAGTGCAGAACAAATACTTGAATTCTATAAGCACTATCAAACCGAAAAGATTTCTAAAGCACCCCTTAAATTTAATTTAGACAGGAGTCTTGTAATCAGATAATACTTAATTTTCAAACTCACCAAAAATAAGAGCGGGTTTCTAATAATTTTAACATTTATTGCACGAAATTTTATTTATACTAGTACACACAATAGATTAATAAAAAGCCAAGATTTCAAATTAATATGGACGTCAAAAAAGTAAAATTCCAAATTAAAAAATTAGCAGAAAATTTTGATTTAAAATATAACTCAAATTGGTTCAAATATCTCTTAATTCCAGTAAGATATGAAATTTTAACGGAATATATCGGAACTTGTCCAGATCCAATTTATCAAAAATATGGAAAAACGCCAGAACAGAGAATAAAAAATATTGATAAATTTGTAAATTCAAAAGATTTTAAAAATTGTCTAAAAAGATATGGCGGGCAAATTTCTCAAAAAAGCGAGTTAAAGCAAGAAGAAAAATGGATTAAACAAATTAAGGATAAGAAATTAAAAAAAGAGCTACTAAAATTCCATAAAAAGTTAAAAAAGCAATTTGGCGAAGCTAACTTTTTAGCCCTTCTAACAATTCCAAAAAATAA
This sequence comes from Candidatus Woesearchaeota archaeon, assembly GCA_964555925.1. GTDB lineage: Archaea > Nanobdellota > Nanobdellia > Pacearchaeales > GW2011-AR1 > ASMP01. The sequence goes on along the minus strand of CAZKUJ010000011.1, from coordinate 2,004 downwards.
AAAAGAAGAAGGATGGTTGATGAAATTTTGTTTAAGACATGAATGGATTCATATTTTATTAAAGAAAAATAAAATAAAATTTCAAGAAATCTCTAAGAAATGTTGGCCTTATGATGAAGGAATTAATGAATATATGGGTACTTATTTGGATAAAAAATTAGATAAACTTGAAAAATTTAGAGACAAAGAAAATTACCCTCTGGAAAAGAAAAATTGGATCTATGCAATAAAATTAAGGAAATTGTTTAAGAATAAAAAAATTCCAAAAGAAAGAAAAGAGGTAATTATCAATTTACTCTATGATTTAAAGCAAAAAGCGCGTTCTAAAGCCTAAGAAAGAAATCTGAAGAATTCTTTCAAACTCACCAAAAATTTATATATTCTCGTTTTCTTATTTCTTCATGGAAAAAGACATTGGAAAAATTCCGAAAAATGAAACAGCAGAAATAGTAATACGAATTGATGATTTTGGGGGAAGAAAAGGAGTAACAATAAGAGAGTTTGTTACAAGCGAAAGATACACTGGATTTACAAAATCCGGTGTCAGAATTCTGACTCCAGAATTCAAAAAATTCAAAGAATTGATTAATTCCATAAAGGAAAAAGATTTGGAAGAGGATTCAGAACCTAAAGAAGAAAAAAAAGAATCTGCAAAAGAAAAATCTCCAAAAACCCAGAAAACTCTTGATGAAGAAATGCCTGATTATTAGAATTCTAATTAAAACATTGAAGTCAGCCAAAGAAAAGCTTTTACAATCAAAGCAACTATAATCAACATTATTCCCCATATCCAGCTTTTATGATGCTTTATACCAATAATAAAAAGAATTATTCCAACAACAATCAACAAAGTTGTGAAAAAACTTATAAAGCTCATTTTCTAAATTACTCCATATTTTTTGCTAGTTTAGTAAATTCCCCTAATTTTTCTTTGATTCCTGTTGAGCCAAATCCTTTTTCACCCCTATCTGTCTTCAAAAGAGAATTTACCTCTTTAACTTTCACTTTTGTTATAGGAATTATAACTAATTGAGCGATTCTCATTCCTTTTTCTATCTCCACAGAATTCTCCCCTAAATTAACCAGAATAACAGACACCTCTCCTGTATATGCAGAGTCAAAAGTTCCTGCAGCTGTATGGACATTCATCTTACTCACTATTCCCGCTCTATCTCTTATCAGACCAACATGGCCTTCTGGAATCTTGACAGCTATTCCTGTCTTAACTGCTTTCTGCTCCATTGGATAAAGTCCAACTGTTTCGTTTGCCCTTAAATCAAGTCCAACATCTGTATTAAGCATGTATTCTGGAAGAAAAGCATCTTTGGAAATTTTCTTAACTTCTAAAAAAAGACCTGCTTCACTTTTTTTGACCTCTCCTTTCTCTTTTTTTTCTTTTTTAATTTGTTTTTTTGCCATTTTAAATTAAAAAATTCTCAGAATAGAATAAAAAATATCAAATATATAAATGTTCTCTTAAACATCGAAAAAATATTAAATAAATTTAAAAATACCCCAAATTTGGTTTAGTAATGGAAATAAGGAAAAAAACACTAATCTATATTGGAATTGCATTGCTTTTGATTTTGATTCTTTTAGCTGGAATTCGGTTCACGAGTTTTTCAATATTTAATGAAAAAGAAAACAGTAATGAAGGCGCATTAGAAGAGTTTGCAAAATGTATTGGAAAAAACTCAGTTTATTACGGTCAAACAGGATGCTCTGCGTGCAAAATTCAGGAAGATATGTTTGGAGAAAATGTTCAATATCTAAACAAAATAGATTGCAAATTAGATGTGCAAAAATGCATTGATGTAGGAATTGAAGCAACACCAACCTGGATAATTAATAATCAGAGTTATCGGGGAGTTCAATCAATTGAAAAACTCGCAGAATTAACAGGCTGTTAATTTCTTAAAAAATAATTTTTAGCACATCAAAAAACTTTAAAATCTTGTTTCTCCAACAAATTCAATGAAACCAATAATAAGACAGCCAATCATA
>CAZKUJ010000010.1:10405-19327 GCA_964555925.1 Candidatus Woesearchaeota archaeon | reverse complement strand
TAACAGTTTGCGGGCATGTTGATCACGGAAAAACCTCGATTCTCGACAGAATTAGACAGAGCTCTGTTCAAGGAGGAGAAGCAGGAGGAATTACCCAAAAAATCTCTTTTAGTCTTTATCCAATAGATAAATTAAGACAGCATTTTCCTTTAATTGACAAAAATAAGATAAAGCTTGATATTCCTGGATTTTTATTCATAGATACGCCAGGACACGCAGCATTCACAAATCTGAGAAAAAGAGGGGGGAGTCTTGCAGATTTAGCTGTTCTTGTCATAGACATTAATGAAGGAATAAAACCCCAAACATCTGAAGTAATACAAATACTAAAACTCAATAAAACACCTTTCATAATAGCATTAAATAAAATAGATAATGTTTCTGGATGGAAAAAATACGGGGGAAAGGGAGAGAAAACCGAAATTGAAGAAAATCTAAATTCCCAATCTCTAAATGTAAGGCAAAATTTTGATGAGAAATACATGATACTTATGGGTTCTCTTCAGAGTTATGGATTTAATTCAGACCTTTTCTATAAGATAGATGACTTTACAAAAAAAATAGCCCTGGTTCCGTGCTCTGCAAAAACAGGAGAGGGAATTCCTGAATTAATAATGGTTTTATGCGGATTAAGCCAAAAATATCTTGAGAAAAGGCTAAATCTTGGAGAAGACGCTAAAGGGATAATACTTGAAATAAAAAAAGAAAGAGACAACCCATATCTTGAGTCAATTCTTTATGATGGAAAATTATCAAAGCAAAATAAAATAGCTATTGCAAATCTTGACGGAAAATCTTTAATCACAAGAATAAGGCTTCTTGAGGAAATTCTTCCACTCTCATCAAAATTTGCCCCAAAAGAAAAAATAATCGCAGCCACTGGATTAAGAATGCAGATTGTTGAAAAAGCAGACATTCTGCCGGGAATGCCTTTTGTAATTTACAAAAATAATAAAGATGAAATTGAAAAAAGTTTCAAACAACAAATTACAGAAAGTATTCGAACAGAAAAACAAGGAATTATTGCAAAAGCTGATTCTCTTGGGAGCCTTGAAGCTTTGCTTACAATGCTAAGGCAAGAAAAAATTCCTGTTGTTAAAGCAGGAATAGGCAATCTAAACAAAAGCGATATTATCAGTGCAAAAGCAAATTTGAAAATAAATGAATTAGATGCTGTGATTATCGGATTTAATGTTAAAATTGAAGAAGAGGCGAGGGAAATTGCTCGCGATATAAAGATTATAACTGATGAAGTTATTTACAAGCTTATAGAAAATCTTAAAGAATTTAGAGAGCAAAAAAGAAGAGAAATTGAAAAAAGAAGAATAATGCAATTGTCTTCTCTTGCAAAAATAAGAGTTCTTTCTCAATATGTTTTCAGAAACACAAATCCTGCTATTTTCGGAGTAAGAATTGAAGCAGGAAAAATAATTCCAAGAATAAATTTAATAGATGTTAATAATGAAAAAGTTGGAGAAATTAAAAATATGCAGTCAGAAAATCATTCTGTAAATGAAGCTTTTGAAGGGCAAGAGCTTGCAATTTCAATTCCAGGAATAAATTTCGAAAGAAGAATGAAAGACATAAAATTTCTTTATTCAAATATTTCTGAATCTCAGTTTAAGATTTTTAAAAAGAACAAGGACTTGCTTTCATCAAATGAAATTTCTCTATTGCAGGAAATTGCTGAAATAAAAAGAAAATCCAAACCAGATTGGGGAATTTAAATTTTGTTTTTTAAATTCTCAACTCTAAAACTTTATAAATCAATATTTCAATTAATTAACATGCCATTTAAAATCAATATAGCTGAAAAATCTGGAAAGACCTACAAATTTGAGCTGGAAAGCGAAGAGTTAATGGGAAAAAAGCTTCATGAAAAAATATCTGGGAAAGACTTGCTTCCAACTCTTCAAGGCTATGAACTTGAAATCACAGGAGCAAGTGATAAGTCTGGATTTACAGCTCATGATGATGTTCACGGCATTGGATTAAAAAAATTGCTTCTTACTTATGGAAAAGCAATGAAAAAAAAGCCAAGAAGAGAAGGCAAGAAAAAAGTTTCAAATCCAAAACCAAAAGGACTTCGTCTAAGAAAAACAGTTCGCGGAAGAGTTATATCGCCAGATATAGTTCAGATAAATTTCAAAATTCTTAAAGAAGGTTCAAAAAAGCTTTCTGAAATTTTCCCAGAGCAAAACCAGCCAAAACAAAAGCCGAAAAAAGAAACTAAAGAAGCAGAAAAACCTTCCAGTTAGTTTTAACCCTTAAGAGTAGTAACAAAATAGAAAGGTTTATAAAGTTTAATTTTTTTCTTGGGATATGAAAAGAAATACACACAAAAAAGGACTTTTGAAAAAAATAGCATTTGGAGCAGGTTTACTTGGAGTTCTTGGAGGATTTAGTTTAGTTGAAAAAGAAACAAGAACATACAAAGAATTCAGTGAAATATATCAGGGATATAGTGTTGATTCAGCAGAAGGAATAACATCTTTCGCATTTGATAAAAAATCTCTTACATACAGGGAGTCTAGAAATCCAAAGTATTACCCAATAGGTAAGTTTGATTTAACAAAAAAATTAGAAATTGGAAAAAAATATAATGTCAAAACAGTAAAACCCGGTTTTCCAATAGGGCTTTTAAGTTCGGAAAAAATTGTTTTAATTACTCCTTACAATTCTGAAAACTCTCCAATTCATCAATAAAATGTATTTGAGTAAAATTAATTCTGCTAAAAACAAATACTTAAAAACTCTTTTCTTTAATTTACTTTATGGCAAAAAATGAAATTTCACTAAAGAAAATTCCTGAAATAAATGTGGGGGTGGTGGGACACATTGATCACGGAAAAACAACTCTGCTGAAAAGTTTGACAGAAAAATTCACAGACACCCACTCAGAGGAATTAAAAAGAGGCATAACAATTAAACTTGGCTATACAGAGACACTTATTTATCAGAATGGCGATGACTTTTCTACAAAGAAATTGAATGAAAAATATGTTCCAATAAGGTATGTCAGTTTTATTGACACTCCTGGACATGAGATGCTCATGGCCACAATGCTTTCAGGAGCTGCTATTATTGATGCTGCTATAATTGTTATTGCTGCAAACGAAGGAATAAAACCACAAACAAGAGAGCATTTTGTAGCTCTTCAATCAAAGGGAATAAATAACATAATAATAGTCCAAAACAAAATTGATTTAGTAACCAAAGAACAGGCTTTGGAAAATTACAAAAAAATTAAAGATTTTTTTAAAGGAACAATTGCAGAAAACTCTCCGATAATCCCGGTTTCTGCTCAGCAAGGAATAAACATAGAAAAAATACTTGAAGAGCTTTCAAAAATAAAAATTCCTGAAAAAGATAAAAGTTCAGAACCTATTTTTATTGTCGCCAGAAGCTTTGACGTAAATAGACCAGGAACAAAAATAGAAAACTTAAAAGGAGGAGTTCTTGGAGGAATTCTAAAAAAAGGGATATTTAAGCTCGGAGACATAATTGAAATAAAACCAGGAAGAAATTTAAAAAAAGCTCATGGAAAAACAGAATATCAAACATTAGAAACAAAAATTCTTTCTTTGAACAAGGGAAAAGATTCTGTTAAAGAAGTTGAGCCAGGGGCAAGTATTTCAATTGAAACAGCCCTAGATCCTTTGCTAACAAAAGCAGATTCACTAAGAGGATGTATTGTTGCAAGAAAAGGAATTCTTCCAGAGATAAGATATGACCTTAAAATAAAAACTCAGCTTTTCAACGAAGTTATGGGATTAAAAATTCATAAAAAAGTTGAGCCAATAAAAATAAATGAATTATTAATGTTTAATGTTAACACAAACATCACTGTCGGAACTGTTGAAAAAATTTCAAACGAAATAATAGAAATTTCTCTAAACATACCAGTGATTACTTTAGAAGGAGACAATGTTGGAATTGCAAGAAATATTGAAGGGCATTGGAGATTAATCGGATGGGGCGAGATTTTAATGAATTAAAACTAATTCTCAGAAAATCCGTTTTCAGAAACTTTAATCAAATCTGTTACTAAATCTCCTGGATGAAGTTTAACAATCCTAACTCCCTGGGTTGCTCTTCCCATAACTCTTATGTTTTTAAGAGAAGTTCTTATAACCATTCCTTTAGCAGTTGTTATTATTATAGAATCTTCAGATTCCAAAGAGGTTGTAGTAACAATCTCTCCTGTTTTATCAGAAACCTTCAAATTAATTACTCCTTTTCCAGCTCTCGTTGTCTTTCGATAATCCTTAACAAGAGTTCTCTTTCCATATCCGTTTTTGGTGATTGATAAAATTGCCTGGCTTTTTAGAATTTCAAGACTTACCACTTTGTCATCTTTTCCTAATTTGATTCCTGTAACTCCATAACTTGCTCTACCCATGTCTCTAACTTCATCTGAATTAAATCTTATTGCTTGTCCTTTCTTTGTAGCGAGAAATACCTCTTGTCCTTTTTTAACAATTTCAACTCCAATCAGGGTGTCTGAATTATCTTCAGGAAGATTAATAGCTTTAAGGCCAGAAACTCTTGGTTTGGAAAAATTACTCAAAGATATTTTCTTTACATGTCCGTTTCTTGTAGCCATGAAAAGATAATCTTCAAAATTATTCACAGAAATGACACTCGTTATTTTTTCATCTTTTAAGGTTAAAAGATTTGCAAGTGCTTTTCCCTTGCTGTACTTCTCTGCCTCTGGAATATCATAAGCTTTTAGCCACAAAACTCTTCCTAGAGAAGTAAAAAACATTAGATAATCATGAGTAGAACAAATAATTAATTGCTTTACAAAATCACCTGTTGTAAGATTACTGCCTATAACTCCTTTTCCTCCTCTTTTCTGCTCTCTATATGATTTGACGTCCATCCTTTTGCTATATCCTTTTTCAGTAATTGTGATAACAACTTCTTTTTTCTGCACAAGATCTTTTTCAGAAATATCGCTTACTCTTTGCAAAACATATGTTCTTCGATTGTCTCCATAATTTCTTTTTAATTCATTAACTTCTCTAATTATGATTTTAAGAATTTCGTTCAAATCATCCAAAATTTTCTGAAACTCTATAATGCTTTTCCCTAAATCCTCTTTTTCTTTTTTCAACTTCTCCTGCTCAAGTGAAGTAAGCTGCTGAAGTTTTGTTTCAAGAATAGCTAATATTTGTTTTTTGCTAAGTTTAAATTTAGTTGCTAAGAATTCAGAAGCTTCTATTGCATTTTTAGATTTTTTTATTCCGGCAACAATCTCGTCAATATTCTTTAAAGCAATAAGCAACCCTTCAACAACCTCTAATCTTTCACTAGCCCTATTAAATTCAAACTTAGTTCGATTTGTAATTATTTTCTTTCGATATTCTACATATTCTTTTAAAACTTCTTTTAGATTGAGAATTTTTGGCTGTCCTTTCACAAGAGCTAAAAAATTCACATTGAAAAAATCCTGCAAACGGGTGTATTTATAGAGGGCATTAGTAACAAATTTAGAATTAGCCCCTTTTCTTAACTCAATAACAATTCTTATTTTTCCTTTTGAAGATTCATCTCTTAAATCAGCAACATCTTTTATTTTTTTATTAGTTATCATATCTGCAATCTGTGAAACAAGTGTTGATTTGTTAAGCATATAAGGAATTTCAGAAATAACAATTGCTTCTTTTTTTCCAATTTCTTCAGTAGTTGTTTTTCCTCTCAAAATAAGTCTTGATTTTCCTGTCTTGTAAAGTTCAAGCATATCTCCAGAAACATAGCCTCCTGTTGGAAAATCAGGACCGGTAATTATTTTTGCGAGTTCTTCAATTGAAATTTCTGGATTTTTTATGTAGGTCACAATTGCATCACAAACTTCTGTAAGATTATGAGGGGGAATATTTGTCGCCATTCCAACTGCAATTCCCGAAGCTCCATTCAAAAGAAGAGTTGGAAGTTTTCCAGGCATAAGCTCTGGTTCTTTTAGAGAATTATCAAAATTAGAAGAAAATTTAACAGTGTTTTTATCAATGTCCTGCAAAAGCTCAGAAGTAATTGGCATTAAACGAGCCTCTGTATTATGACTAATAAAACCATTAGAAATAAAAGAATGGCAATTGCTTTCTACTTTAAGTGAATATACTTTTTGTATTCCAGAACTTTCTATTTTAACAACAGTATCAAATAAATAATTGTAAGTTAAAAGATATTCAAATACTGAAGCATAATTATTTTTTGTCTTTTTTAACAGTATTGAACAAACTTTTTGATAATTCTCCTGCATTTTATTATATCTATCAAAGTTATTTTTAAGGATAAACTCATTATGTGAAAGATTCCTAACAAAATCAGAAATAAATGGGACAAAATCAGTATTACTATACTCTTTTTTATACATTAAAAGAACCATTTCTAATTTCTTTCTTTTTGTCTCACATGCAAAATTTATTTCTTTATAAAATCTTAAAAAATTTCTTTTTCCCCTAATTAAAAGAAGATGAAGATTTTTGTATTTATCAAATCTTTTGAAGGAGTCAATTCCAAATCTTAATATTAAAATTTGAAGATCATCTAATAATTTTTCACTAACTGAAAATGCACCTATTTCCATCATTTTTTTAGAATAACTTACACCCCCATCACCTTCAAAATATGCTCTTAAAAATTCAGATGCTACTTCTTTAGAAGATTGCATAATTAAACTAGGAATTCTTTTTTTAATTGATCTTACAGGTAAAAGTCCAATATTTCTTAAAAATTCCAAAGTATATCTTGAATGACATTCAAGTCTCCAATAATCTTTTTTCCCATAAGAAGAAGCTTTTTTCTTAAAGTTGTGAAGTCTACTATCTGGAAAAACTTTACTCCAATTATCTTCAAAAATCTTAATGAACTCTGAATCGGAGTTACAAAATTCAAGTTTATTTTCTGAAATTGAGCCCTCTGAAACTAAAGCACCTAGCAAAAAAGCTAGTTCTTTGTTTAATGTTTTTGGTAGAATCTTTTTATGCTGATGAAAATTTTTGATTAAGGGAGAATACTCACTCAAGTCTATTTCTTTTTTAGGCCAGAAACCATCCTCTCTTCTGTCAATTACAGCAATATCACCTTCTTTTATTTCTTCTAATACCTTCCAAACAAATACAGGTTTACCATAATAATCTTTCGATAACACTAAAAGAGGATGATTTTTAGTGCCAGTTAAATTATATCCTTTATTTGTAGTTATTTTTATTGTCTCATGCTCTCCAGAATCAAACCATCTTGAAGCAGAATTTATTTTTTTATCTTTACTCAATATTTTTAAATTAATATTTTCAGTTTCTGATATTTTATTTATTCTTTGCAATCCCTTCTCTGTAATGATTAATGAATCACCTGAAACACAATAACGATATGCTGCTGGGGGGTCTCCGTCAATTGAGTTATGAACAAACACTCCTGAAGCTAAAGCAAAATTATGAGTTTTATCAATACTCAAATCATAAACATCTTCAAACTCTCTCAACAATTTAATTTCAACAACTTTATGATTAGAATTCAATTCGCATAAAACCAGATTTTTATTTCCCTCAAAATATTTATTAATTCCCAAACCCCAAGAAGTAAAACTTTTTATTCCAAATATTTTTTTCCTAACTTCTTCATAATTTTCTTCATTTATTAAAAGAGCATCATTCTGAAGATATTTACAAATTGTTAAAAACTTCTTTTTTCCTGTTAAGTTACTTTCTCTCCTCTTATTTGAAGCGATTATCTTTTCGTTAAACAATTTCTTATATTCCGGGATTCTCCACATTCTCTTCATTGTTATCGTCGCTGTTTTTCTTATTTCTTCAACTCTTTCAGGATGCTCTTTCAAATATTTTTTATTAATCTCACTTAAAGTCACAATCATCTTATCTCGGTAATCTCTCTTTTTCCAGTTCTTAACATTTCTCTCACTCATTCTTTTGGAATAAACCTCTCGATTTTCATCATCACTCCAGAATTTATTTCTTCCTTCAGTTAACTTTTTTCTATATTCAGAATCAATCTTATGTTTCTCAGAAGTAAAATTATAATGAGTCTGCCAGTGTTCTTTCCAATGCATTCTTCTTATATTATCCGGATTATTATTCAACTTATTAAAATTAATATGGTGTCTTATTTTCCCGGAAGATTTATTATAAACTCCATTTTCTATATTCCAATTATCTGCAAGGATATGAGATCCAATCCATTTTTTTGTTTTTGGTTGATAAATCATCTGATAACCAACAAGTTTTGGATTAACATAATCTTTTTCTGTTGACAATCTTAAATAACACGGCATTAAAGAATCGCCTGATTTCAAATCTTTTGCTTCCTTATAACTACCATCGTTCAACATAAATCTATGATTTAAGGTACACTTAATTTCCTCGCCATTGTCCAAACAAACTTTCATAATTTCCGCATTCTTTATTGTTAATTTCGGATTTTTAATCTCTGCACTTTTCATTCCGCCGTCTTTATCGATAGTAAAAGTAAAATTTCTTTTTCCAGATTTTTGTTCCTCAATTAATTCCCCGAAACCTAAATTTCTTCCATCCGCAAGAGCAACTTTAGTGTCTTTAGTAAAACAACCAAAATTACCCTGACCATAAACTAAAGGATAACGTAAAGAAAAATCTTGAGCCATTCTTACCATAGCATCATAAACAGCAGTATCACCATGAGGATGGAACTTACCAATAACATCTCCCACAATTCTTGCACTCTTCTTTGTTTGAGTATTTGGTTTCAGACCCATTTGTTGCATTGAATATAAAATTCTTCTTTGAACAGGTTTTAATCCATCTTCAATAGCAGGAAGTGCTCGTGAAACTATAACAGACATTGCATAGTCCAGATAAGATTTTTTCATCTCTCCAGATATTTCCGTATTCAAAACATCCTTATTGTTTTCAATTTCATCTG
>CAZKUJ010000010.1:0-10305 GCA_964555925.1 Candidatus Woesearchaeota archaeon | reverse complement strand
ATTTTTCTTCAATAAATTTCATAAATTTTTCTTCGCTTAGCTCTTCTTCTTCAACACTTTTACCTTTCCACTTGCAAGTTTCGCACTCCCAGCCACTAGAGCCTTTGCCTTCTTCTCCTCCAAGTACAACTTTAACTTTTGCACTTCTGCATTTTGGGCATTTTTTTACTTTAAAGGTTTTTCCAGATTTTTCTTTGTTCTTAATTCCTTTAGCTTTCTCATATTCAGCCAAAGAATTATATCCTTTTTTTATCCAGTCTGGTGTTGATAATTTTCCCATTTTATATGTCTAAATTTGCTTCCTCCGGTTGTCTTCCTGACAAACGCAGGAAAGAACCGAGATATCTTAAATGTCGAGGTTCGCCTCCTTTGCATTTTCTTGAATGAATTTTTTTCTTGAAAGAACATCATCTCCCATAAGCATTGAGAATGTTTTATCTGCTTCAACAGCATCTCCAATAAATATTTTTTTTATTTTACGGGTTTTTGGATTCATTGTTGTATCCCAAAGTTGAATCGAGGACATTTCTCCAAGTCCTTTGAATCGGGTAATGACTCCAACACCCACTCTTTCTGTGAATTTCTTTAACTCATCATCATTATAAACATAATAATCTTTTTGCCCTTTTCTTATTCTATACAAAGGAGGCAGTGCGACATAAACTTTTCCGTTTTCTATCAAACCCTTCATATATCTAAAGAAAAAAGTCAAAAGAAGTGTTTTAATGTGCTCTCCGTCGACATCTGCATCAGTCATGATAATTACTTTGCTATATCGAAGTTTATTTAGATCAAATTCATCACCAACACTTGTTCCAATTGCAGTGATAAGATTTACAATTTCCTCACTAGACAAAGATTTTATGGGATTTGCTTTCTCAACATTTAAAATTTTTCCTCTTAAAGGAAGAATAGCCTGTATCTCTTTGTTTCTTGCCATTTTTGACGAACCAGCTGCGCTCTCTCCTTCTACAATATAAAGTTCTGTATTATCTGATTTTTTGCTTGAGCAATCTGCAAGTTTTCCAGGCAAACCACCAAGTGAAAAAACATTTTTTCTTCTAACCAAATCTCTTGCTTTTTTTGCAGCAAGTCTGGCTTTTGCAGAATCTAACGCTTTAGAAGTTATTTTTTTAGCTAGTGCTGGATTTTCTTCAAAAAATTCTGAAAGAGCAACATAAGTAATTGAATCGACAAATCCTTTTACATCTGAATTTCCAAGTTTTGTTTTTGTCTGCCCTTCAAACTGGGGCTCTGCCATTTTCAGACTAAGAACAGCTGTAAGTCCTTCACGAACATCATCACCTAAAAGAGAACCATTTTTTAATAAATTCTTATTTTTAGCATAATCATTAATTGCTCTTGTTAAAGCTGTTTTAAAACCAGAAACATGAGTTCCTCCTTCAACAGTATTAATTGTATTTACAAATCCAAAGATATTTTCCTGATAGCTTGTGTTATATTGAATTGATACCTCAAGCACCATTGAATCGTCTTCTTTCTTAAAATAAATTGGTTTGTTAAGAACTTCTTTTGAGCCATTAATCCACTTAACAAACTCGATAAGTCCTCCAACAGCAAAAAACTCTTGGGTGTTGTTTTTCTTTTCATCAATCATAATTATTTTCAATCCAGCATTCAAAAAAACTATTTCTCTAAATCTCGTTTCTAAAACCCGAGAATCAAATTCAATGCTTGGAAAAATCTGCGGATCTGACCAAAAAGTTATTTTTGTTCCTGTCTCATTGGTTTTTCCAATTTTTTTTAATTTTGTTTTGGTAATTCCTCTTGAATATTCCTGCATATATATTTCTCCGTCTCTTTTTATTTCAACAATCATTTTTTCAGATAAGGCATTTACAACAGAAACTCCAACTCCGTGCAACCCACCAGAAACAGCATAAGATTTTTTATCAAATTTTCCTCCTGCGTGAAGTTTGGTCAGAGCAACTTCAACAGCTGGAATTTTTTGCGTTGGATGAATATCAACAGGTATGCCTCTTCCATCATCTTCAACAGTTACAGAGTTATCCTTGTTTAAGGTGACTTTTATCTTTTTGCAGTATCCTGAAAGAGCTTCATCAACAGAATTGTCCACAACCTCATAAACAAGATGATGCAATCCGTCTTTTCCTGTTGAGCCAATATACATGCTCGGACGTTTTCTAACTCCTTCTAAGCCTTCAAGGACTTGAATTTTCTCTCCTGTATAGTCTGATTTTGGAGTCATTTTAATTTTTTGGTGTTAGACAGCTTCTGCTAAATTATAGCTATTTTTAGTATAGTTCAAACAGAGAAAATCTGTTCAAATTTACACCAAAAAAAAGTTATTCTGGTTTATAAAGTTTTCTCTCCAAAAAATATGTTTATCGTCGATAAAATAGGCAAAAGTCAAATTCTGTTCTTTTCTTTTAATGCGAAACAAAAAGTGCCTTTTTCAACCAAAATTAATCAAAATCCACTTCAGATATCTTTAAAAATTCGTTATTTATTATTAAAAAATGCGAAAACTTGCAATTTTTTTAGGAGTGCTAATGATGCTTTTTGTTGGAACTCTAATTATTCTGGCTTTTGAAATAGATGCCTATTCTAATCAGATATTTTCACCTGTAAAAAATCCATCAGAAAGCAATTTCTATTACACTTATTCTTATACAAAAGCGATATGTGATGATAATAATTACTGCAGAGATTATGAAATTTTCTGCAGAAACACAGAAATTGTTGAAATGAGATTTACAGGTGCTTCTGTTCAATTTGATAAAAACTGGGAAGACCCAAGGGAAGAAGTAAAAAATAATTTCTGTTAAGAATTAAATTCTTTAGTTTTCTGAATTATTTTTTCTCTTAGAAACCCATCTCACTTTTCTCTTCTTCATTTTCATATTTTTCCTGCACTTTGAAGAGCAAAGATAATTAATAGTTCCATCATTTTTTACCAAAGTGAGTCCTCTAGGAAGAGTATATTCTTTTCCGCAAAAAACACATTTAGTCATTTTTAAGATTTGGATACTTTATTATGTGGAGATGATATATGTGCCCTCTTTTATCTTGATTAGTATCAAAAACAGAATATTTCATTCCCTTTAGATATTTCTTGATTCGATTAATTTCTCTTTCTGAATAAACATTTCCTTCAAGTTCCAAAACAGCTGAAGTCAGGCCTTTTAGCATTAACTCCAATGCTCTGCATTTTTCCTCTCTGCTATTGGTTTTTTTCATGTTATATAAATGCGCAAATTAAATTTAATTATGTGTATGTTCCCTTAGTCACTTTTGATTTTATTCTTCTTGCTTCAATTTCTGTTTCTCTTAAAGTTAAATGATCTCCAATTCTAACAGGGCCTCTAACATTTCTTCTCATAACTCTTCCTTTATCTCTGCCTTCCATAATTAAACATTTTACCTGAGTAATCTCGCCCCTAAAACCTGTTCTTCCAATTATTTCCTGAATTAAAGCAGAAGTAATTGCTCCAGAAATTTTGTCGCTGCCTTTAGTTCTTGATTGTTTTGCTTCCTGAATTTTTTGTTGTTTAGCCATCTTATTTCAGATTACTTTAAAGATAAAATATCTTTTTCAGCATCTCCAGCATTAATTACAGCTACAGAAGAAGCAGATACAGGAATTCCTGCAGAAATGCCTAATTTTTGCCTGCTCTCAACTTCTCGACAAGGAATATTTTTTTCTTTGCACAAAATTGAAATATGTTGAATTATTTCTTTTGGCTCAACATCAGAAGCATATGCAACAAATACAGCTGTTCCTCTTTCTATTGCTTTGGTAACTTCATTTGTTCCTTTCTCTATCTTTCCTGTCTTTCTCGCTTTTTCAATTATAGTGTATATGTCAGCCATTTTAATTTGAGAACGAATTGAATATCTTCCTCTACTTCGGCTACGCTTAGACGAAGTTGGAAGATTGAATATCTTCCTCCCGAAAAATTCGTTCATCGGATGGATATTAAAGGTAAATAACAATTTAAAAAGGTTTTGATAGTACTTTTTTGTTTATTTCCAGCTAATTTCAACATCATCTGTTCGCTGTCTTGGACAAATATCAAGATTTTCGATTTCATCATAAGGAACCTTAATTCCTTTATTAAACATTATTTCTCCTAAAAAAGCAATCATTGCTGCGTTATCAATTAAAAGTGATTTCTCTGGACAAAAAAATTTGGCTCCTCTTTCTTGACACATTATTTTGCACATTTCTTGGAGTCTGAAATTGCAAGCAACACCCCCTCCTAAAAGAAGTTCTTTTTTCCCTGTATGCGCTAAAGCTCTTTCTGAAACTTCAACAAGCATTGCGAAAACAGTTTCTTGCATTGAATACGCTAAATCATTTAAATTATAATTTTTAGATTCAATTCTTTTTTTTAAATTAGTCAAAATTCCAGAGAGAGAAACATCCATGCCTTTGACAGAATAAGGAAGTTCAATAAAATTCTTTCCTTCTTTTGCAATTTTTTCTATTACTGGTCCGCCAGGAAAACCAATATCTGCATATCTGGCAAAACTATCAATAAAGTTTCCAACACCTAAATCTAAAGTTTCTCCAAAGATTCTAAATTTCCCAGACGCATAAGAAATAATTTGTGTGTTTGCTCCAGAAGCATAAAGCATAACAGGATTCTTAGCACCTGTAAGTCTTCCTATTTCAAGATGAGCTATACAATGATTAACAGGAATAATTGGCTTTTGAAGTTTTCTTGAAAGCTCTTTGGCAAAATTCATTCCTTGAAGAAGACATGGAGCAAGCCCAGGTCCTTGAGAAACAGCTATTGCATCAATCTCTTCTTCACTTATTCCTGAATTTTCCAGAGCTTCAGAGTATACCTTCTCTTTGTTCTCGCTATGATGTTTTGCTGCATCAATTGGAATTATTCCTCCTTTATCTGTACCATAGCTTTTTTTAACATTTGAGAGAATTTTTCCATTTTTAACAATTCCAATTCCAAAAGTGTGTGCTGTGCTTTCTATTCCCAATATTGTCGCCATATATTCTAGACAATATACTTATTTATAAAATTAGTTGAATTTAATATATTAGTAAAAATAAAAATATCTAAAATGGACAGAGTAAGAAATCTTTCAAACAATAAAATTTATTCAGCAAGACTGGTATTCAAAAGAGGCAAGAAAGAAAAAACTTCAAATGTTACTATAAAAATACGTTATGCTAAAAAGGGAAAAAAGAAAAAGGAGAAGCGAGTATTTCCAGAAAACATAAGCAAAGAGGAACTGTGCTGGGTTAGATACCACGGAGAAACACTTTCTGTTTATCACAGAACAGAGAAAAGAGGAGAGTACTCATACACAGATGCACAAAATATTATTGCTTCTACAAATCTAACTCAAAAATTAGAAGACCTTGTCCAAGAAGTTCATTTAAGGAACAAAGTTCATTCTAATGCTTATGCTACAGAAACACATTACAAATAATAAAAAGTATAATAAAAAAATAAAATAGAGTTATTTACTTTTTTTTCTTTTTCTTAGAAGCCTTTTTTTTAGATCCTTTTTTCTTCTTACCGCCTCTAGCCATTACTGCCTCACAAACATTTCCCGCACCATCAACATAGTAAAGGTGTCCTGGCTTCCTTGTTATAACTTTTTTTACAATAATTTTTCCCATTTTTAGCCTCCTTTTTAATGTTATAGAATAATTAAAAGTGTTCTGTATTTAAATGTTTCTAATCACCGACGGGGAATTTCTAAAAATTTAGGGTGTTGGATAAAATCTCAAAAATTTAAGAAACTAAACTCTAAGCAACTTAATCAAGTTCTCATATTTTGAATTAATGGGTATTTCCAAAAGTTTTTTGAAAGGTTTTTTTGACGCAACGCAAAAAGTAAAGGGTTTTATTTTTCTTGCCTCGATAATTTTTCCGTTTTCATCAAACCATACAGATATAAAATCAAAGAATACAAAAAAAGAATGAATTTTCATTTTCACTGGTTTCTTAAATTCAAACAAAAGAGCTTCTGCATTTTCTTTTGACTTGAACATCAAACCCTTAACTCTTCTAAAAGAGCCACAGATTTTAGCGCGAATTTTAAATTTCTTTCCCTTAAATTCAAATGAAATATTTTTATAAGACATTTTAATTTAATCTAAATTTTTTCTCAAAATTTCCTCTTTCCTTTTTCTTAGCCAAATAAGTTTTATGCATGAAGTCTATGTTCTTTTCACAGGCATAATCATGATGTCGAAAACCTCCTCCAAAACTAGCTGGAATATGCATCAACTCATGAATTATTGTTTTTATCTGCCTTTCTTTATCAAGTCTGTCAAATCTCTCTGACAAAAATTCAAGGGCGTAAAAAGCAGGGACATTCATTGCTTTCTGAATAAGTTTTCCAATGGTGTGGCATCTTGCAATTGTTCGTTTGGAAGATGTTCCATAGCTTCTAAAGCATTTTAATCTGTCTAGTTTTACATGAGGAAACAAAAGACGGGAGATTTCTTCTGCAATTTCCTGTATATCTGGAGCAAATTCATATTTCATGTTAGTTAGAAATTTCAACAGTTTTAATTCTTGACGTAAAGCCAGATTTTATTTTTGCTTTTACTTTAAAATATTTATTCAATAAACTAATTAATTCAATGTTTGCCTTATTATTTTCAGGAGAAGATTTCAGATAAGCAAAATATTCCTCTTTTTCTCTAACAATTTCTGACCTTCCTGAATTTGGCTTTACTTTAATTTTTATTATCATCGATTTTCAAACTCTTTCTTTTCATCTTGTCACAATTTCCAGAACATCTCTATGCTTTAATTTGTAATCTTTTCCAAGAATTCTTTTTGTTCTCGCGTCTATTGCCTTAATAAAGTTGTTTCCAAAATCTGTGTGCAAGAAATATGCTAAATCCTGTGCTGTTGAATTTTTTGGCATAAGAAAACAATCAGGCAAAGTTTTACCCTTGCTATCAGAAAGTTTGTTCGCGCTTTCAACAGGAAAAACAGCAAGATATTCTAAAAGATCAAAAACAGCATAATTCAAAACAGCCTGAACTCCTGTGCTGTTGAATTTATCCAAAACATTTTTCCTTATTTTTTCAAGTGCTTGTTTTTGCTTTTCGTTAAGATTGTTTTTTAGTTCAAAATTCTTTTCTCCGGGAATATACTCAACCAAATCTGCCTTATTTGCTTCTCTAAGAGCAAGTTCAGAATCAGCAGAACACGGAATAATAACAAGATTAGGGAATTTTAATTTAAGCTTCTCGTAATTTTCAGGGCTTTTTTCAAGGTCTATCTTGTTTGCAACAATTATAGTTGGTTTGCTTTCATTTCTTAATGCAGAGGCAAATCTTTTCAAGTCTTCATCATTCCAGGATATTACTTTTTCTGGAAAAGGGTTTTTTGTTAAAATCTTTTTCACGTTTTCTTCTGTAACCTTAAGTCCAGAAAACTGCTTTGCTACAG
The DNA here is from genome assembly GCA_964555925.1 of Candidatus Woesearchaeota archaeon. Taxonomy (GTDB): domain Archaea; phylum Nanobdellota; class Nanobdellia; order Pacearchaeales; family GW2011-AR1; genus ASMP01. Next base: position 2,878 of record CAZKUJ010000010.1, on the reverse strand, counting down.
ACAATGAAAAGTTTTTTTCAGATTCTGTTTCGATTTTTTTTGCAAAGCTTTTCCATGCTTTCAGCAGTATATTAAAAAACCAGTTATTCAGTTCATCCTCTAAAAATTTAACATCTTCTGCAGGGTCAAAATTCTCTGTTGGCTTTCCCTCAGAATCTGTTGTTCCAGAGACATCTACAATGTGAACAAAAACATCTGCCTGCCTTAAATCATCTAAAAACTGATTTCCAAGCCCTTTTCCTTCGCTTGCTCCTGGCACAAGACCAGCAACATCTATAATTTCAACAGGAAGGAATCTTTTTCCAGAAGTGCAGAATCCATGATTGGGCTGGCAATTTAATTTAAAATCTGTGTCAGCGCAGTCTATTTTAACATATCCAATTCCGTGATTTGATTTTATTGTTGTAAATGGATAAGATGCAATAGCAACATCTACAAGTGTGGCTGCCTTAAAAAAAGTGCTCTTTCCTGAAGAGGGTTTTCCTACCAAGCCAAGTAGCATGATTAAAGCAAATTAATTGTTTTTATAAATTATTTCATAGGAAGATTATTAGCTAGTTTCAGCAGTGCTCTCTTTTTCTTTCTTTTTCTCTTTTAGTTTTCTAATAATCAATAGTATTATGATTATTATTAGTATAATTAATATCAAAATGATTAAGAAAATAATTATTCTTCCGATTATTGAGATTGGAGGCTTTTCAATAACTTCAAAGTGGGCGCTTGAAGGTGCGACTCCTCCTGGATAAACAAGTTCCAAAGCAATTACATATTTGCCGAGAGGAAGAGCTCCTGTGTCAAAGTTTCTCTTAAGGTCCATTTGTTTCTCTACTAAAAGAGTCTCGCTCTTTGTCAAGTATATTTTATTTGCATAATCTCTTATTGTGAAATGAAGAGTTACATCAAGTCTTGCAGGATCTCCCATTGGAATTATATTAACAAGTGTTCTTAGCTGGTCTCCTTGAGTTACCTTATAATTCGGATTAAGAACAACAATATTAGAGTCAAATAACAAACGCTCTGTTTTTACATTTAATGCAACTAAAACTTCAACTCCCCCAACTATAATTTTCCCTGTATAAGTGCCTGGTGTGCTCGGAGCAACAAAGATAACTTTTAATTCAATTTTTTGTCCAGCTGCAATTGTCAAAGAAGTTTGATTCAAAATAACTAAATTATCTAAATTGACTTGACTGACACTAATTGTTATTGTTGATGTTTCAAGATTTGTTATGCTGATTGTTCTCTCAACATTTGTGCTGATTAACATATTAATATTAAATGTTGTAGGATTAACTAAGATTCTTGGAGCTGAAGGAGGTTCTGGTCCAGGCGGAGCTCCTTCAGCAACACAGGTTCCTGCAGTACATACATATCCAGATGAACATGTTCCACAATTCAAGGTTCCTCCACAACCATCATCCCAACTACCGCAACTATAACCTAAACCAGCGCATGTGCTTGGAACACACGCAATATCTTCTCCAAAGAAAAAACCTTCAATGTATTTATCAACTGTCACAACATATTCATCTCCACCACCAGGATTTAGTGAAATAACATCTGCTTGAACATCTGGCAGGAAAAAGATTAATGTAAAAAAGAATGTTAATAAAAAAATAAGTTTAAGATAATGTGCATAATCAGGGCTTCTCATATTCAAATTTCTGGTTTTATGAAAATCATTCATATAAAAATTAAAGAAAGATATTTAATAAAGTTAATTATGATTTAGACTCTTATCTTTTTAATTTTTTTTCCCGTTCTCTTTTTCTCTTTTCTAGTGACTCTATTTCTTTAGTATAATATCTAATCAATTCCTCTTGTCCAAATTCTTTCGCACGTTTTCTTTTAATTTCATGCAATTTTCTTTGTTTCTCGAGCGATAAAATGCCTTTTCTAAGTTTTTTTTCTCTTTTAACCATGAATTTTCTTTTCTAATTCCTGTGTTTTATTTTTAAGAATTAATAAAAGATATCTTAAATCGTTTTCCCTTGCGTTGGCTTTGAAACCCTTCTTTATTCTTAGATAGACACGATATATCTCATCAAAATTTATCTTTTTGTCTGTAATATTCTTAAAAACCCATTTTCTGAAATCGTCGTAAGAATAATTTTTTCCTGCCAAAAGTTTTTCTATTATGTAAATGCCTCTTAAACGCAAAATCATAGAATAGGGATCTAGAAGTTCCTCATTTATTTTTATTATGCTTTTAGTTTCTTCTATGTATTCTTTAAAATTCTGGATCTTCGGAGCATAATCTTTTTTTAGTTCATCTAATAGCTCTGAATTGATAATTGGCTTTGCTTCAATCAACGCAGAATATATCAAAACAGGAGCTATTTTTATTGCTTCTTGAATTTTGTCTTTCCTTAAAACCACTATTTCAAATCCTTTTTCTTTTATATTAAGCTTTTTATTGGAAATAATTAAAATATCAATATCAGAATCCTGCCGTTGCTCTTCTCTTGCATAACTCCCGTAAAGATAAACCCCAAGGATATTTTCCAGATGTGGTTCAAGGATCTTTAATATTCTTTTTTTTAAAGAAAGTTTTGGTGTCCTGAGTATAACTACTTTTTCACCCATCCATTCTTTTGGAGCAAAAACATGGGCTCCGTTTCCTATGGGAGTTACCTCCCGGACTATCTGCTCTCTGCTAAAAACCTCTTCATTTATCATATATACCTAGTATATACTCCTATATTTAAACTTTTTGTTTTATACAAACCCGATGTCTCTGTTGTTAATCATTAATAAAGTTAATTATGATTAATCAACTAAAAATTGTATTTCAAAATAACAAAATAAAATATCAAAAATCCTGTTTATCATTTATCAACGGCATGCTTGGGTTCTGTCATACTCGATGTCAGCTCCA
>CAZKUJ010000009.1:18315-21708 GCA_964555925.1 Candidatus Woesearchaeota archaeon | reverse complement strand
GGTTCTTCTTTTAGAATTGGGGCTTTTCTTGCAAGTTCCTTATTCAGTTCATCAATAGATGCATCAACAAAAGCTCGCGAGTATCCTTGTCCTATGAGCGCCCATTTTAAAGATTCAAGAGTATATCCTTTTTTGATATTTCTTCTTAGATACTCTATAATGCTCTTCCGCTGGCCTTCTCTTTCCATAAAAAGAAAAGGGTTGTGAAGTTTAAAAATATAGTTGCGTTATTTTATCTAAAGATTAATTGGTTTGAATTTTTCGTAATATCGCAGTGCAGAAGAAATTCTAGGAACAGATTCTGCATAAATGGTCATTAGTTTATCTCCTTTTTTTACTCTGGCTCCCCTCTTCAAATATAAATACAATCCTGCTGCTTTATCCAAAGGACACCCAACAGCTCTTGCAAGAGAATTTATTTTTTTATTATCTATAGAGATTATTCTTCCAGATTTTTTCGCCAGAATGTCATGCTTAAATTTAGCTTTTTTTATTCTTTTTATATCTCCTGCCTGGGCTTTAATAATTTCTTTAAATTTTTCAAAGGCTATTCCAGAATAAAGAATCTCTTTTGCCATTTTTATTCCCTGATTTTTTTTAGCCTTTCCAGTCATTTCTAATAATTTTCCAGAGAGCATCAGTGATTTTTTTTCAAGATCTTCAGGACCGACTTTTTTTGGATCAAGGATATTAATTACATCTTCAAGTTCGCAAACAGGTCCAATGCCACAACCAATTGGCTGGCTTCCATCAGTGAGAATACATTCTATTTTTTTATCAAAATACCTTCCAAGATATTCAAATTTTTTCTTTAATTTTTGCGCTCTTGCTTTATCCACTTTAGCGCCTTTTCCATAAGGGATATCAATGAGAATGTATTTGCTTCCTGCTGCAAGTTTTTTTGACATTATAGAAGCAACCAGCATTGCTTCGGGGTCTATTTTAAGAGATCTTTCTATACGAATTATTCTTGAATCTGCAGGAACCATTCCAAGAGCCCCGCCCCAAATCAGGCACGCGCCTGTTTTTCTCACTATTTTTTTAACTTCTTTTGCAGTAAATTCAACTCTTGCTATTGTTTCTATAACATCTGCTGTTCCTGCTGCGCTTGTGATAGCTCTCGATGAATTTTTTGGGACAATAAGTCCTGTAGCAGCACATATTGAAACAACTATGGGGGTGGTTCTATTTCCTGGAACTCCTCCTATTGAATGCTTATCGGCGACAAGCTTTTGTCTAAAATTCATTTGAGTTCCTGTTTTTTGAATAGCTTTTATCAGATAAATTATTTCTTTCATATTCATTCCGTATTTGTAAATAGATGAAATAAAAAGAGCTAATTCTGTGTCAGAAAGAGTGTTATCCACAACATCTTGAATAATTAGATTTATTTCATCTTCAGAAAGATGCTTATTTCTCATTTTTTTCTTTATAATTTCAACACTTTCTGTTGGAGTTAAAATGTTTATTTCTACTTTTGCTCCTAATCTTAAATTAAGCTGTTCTTTTAATTCAGAAGAAATCGCAATTTCATTTTCCTTAACAAAACCCCTAATAACATCTACAATCGCAGAGGTTTCTTTTGGTTGTTTTGAAAGAGTCTTAATACTTATTGTATCTTGAGGATGCAATCCTATTTTTTCAGCGGTTTTATAATTAAGTGCTGCTATCGGCAATCCTGCAGACCATTTCAAAAGTTTTATTTTTAGTTCCATTCAACCTCTTTATTATGGAAATTTCATTCTCATAGAGAATAGTGTTTTTATATTTTTATTTGGAATCCTCGCTCAAGATTATTGCTGGCTTTGACTTGCCCCTATAAATTTCCAAAAATATTAACAAATAAGATATTATTAGTGGACCTAAAATAAGTCCGAGAATTCCGAAGAAAAATAATCCTCCAATCATTGAAATCAATAAAATTGCAGAATGAATTTTTGTTTTCCTTGAAACAATCATTGGTCTTAAAAAATTATCAACTGTGGAAGAGATAGAACCAAATACAAGAATTCCTATAGAAACAATTGTGGGACTTCCTGTAACAAAAAGATAAATTACCAAAGGAATCCAAATAATGGATGTTCCTACAATCGGAAGTATTCCTGCAAGAATTGAGAGCAATGTTAAAAACAAGGCATTTGGAATTCTAAAAATAAAAAGTCCAATTCCTAGAACTACTCCTTGAATAATCCCTATGATGATTTGTCCATAAATTAGAGAAGAAGTTATTCCGGCAGAATATTTAAATATTTTTTCCTCAATTTCTTTTGAAAAAGGTAAAAGACTTTTTACATATGCAATAACTGGTTCTTTTTCTCTTAAAAGAAAGAAAAAAGTAAAGAAGACAATTAAAAGATGTAACATAACTACCGGAAAGTTCAAAATAAGTTGAGTAAAATAATCAACAGCATTTCCTGCAATTTTTGTGGTAAAAGTTGAGAAAATTGAGCCAATTTCTATGGTAAATCTCTCTGAAGAAAATAAAGATGGGAAAATAGATTGAATTATTCCAGTAAAGTCTATCTTATGTGTTAATTGAAAGATTTCAATAGCCTGATTTATCAAAATAGGTGTTAAAAACCATATTGGTAGAATTATAATCACAATTAAGAACAACACAATCAAAATTGCTGAAAGATTTTTTGCTTTTGTACGTTTATACAACCAATCATAAACTGGCGCAAATGTAAATGCGAGAAGCGCAGCTATAATTATTGATATAGCTATTGGCTTCAAAATAAAAATAGATAAAATTATTAGAAATAGGATAATTATTCCTGAAAGTATTTGTTTTGACGCGTACTCATTTACTACCATTTTGAATTTTTATAAATTTATTATTAATTAAAACTCTAAGAAATTTATAAAGCTTTGTAAATATTGGGTTTTATCTATAAAAAGGATTATCTTTAAAATATACAAAAAATTTATAAGTAAAATTTGTCAAGTAGTTTTCATGAATTTTATAACTAAAATCTTCCAAGGAAAAAGTGATTTCTTAGTTCATCAACAGTTTCAGAAATTTGGAAGAGGGGAGTTTAAAGATAAAGCCCTGATTAGTGCAAGAAGAGTAAAAGATTCTGTCACAATCTTAACCACTGCTGATTTTGCTAACGAATTAGTTTATTTCTGCGCAAAAAAACTTGGAAAGAACAAAACAAGAGTTACAGGGGCAATTGTTTCCACCAGCGATCTTAAAAATTCCTTAGATATAAAAGAGATAAAACAATTTCAGGGTGTTAAAAGATACATAATTGACAAGGAAATGTCAGGAGATGAAATTCTTTCTCTTATTGAAAAATTTCCAAAAGCTTTCTTTGCTTTAAGTTTCAGTGTTGCAGGAAATTCTATTTCCTTAAAAATAAAACCAAAAGCACCAAAATCAGGAAAACC
>CAZKUJ010000009.1:11972-18215 GCA_964555925.1 Candidatus Woesearchaeota archaeon | reverse complement strand
GGCAAAAAATCCAAGCCGAATTTTTGCAGAATAACCACTAAAGACAGGGATTTTATAGAAGATTTTGTTTTTGAGAAATCTAATTTTAAAAAAGCAGAGATAAGCCACAAGTTTGTAATAAGTGAAATAATAATGCCTGAAGGAGAAACAGATTATGCAAGGATAAGAGAGCTTGCAAAAAGAAAGGGTAAAATCATAAGAGAAGCGCTAATAGATGGAGAAAAAATAAGAAAAGAAATAGGGTTCGAGGTTTGATATTATACAATATTAAATGAAAAAATTAAGATTGAGTATTATTAAAACAGGGTGTGAATACCGGGCTGTAATACAAATTGGAGAAAATCCATATTTAGCCAATAGAGAGGTTGTCTATCAATCCAATAGAGAAATCGAAAACAGTCGGATATGTATGAGAGCAACAAGTAAAGAATTGAGAAAAGAGGCAAAAGAATGGACTAGTGAACATAAAATTCCCTATGTTGTTAATATTGATTTCAACCTCTACGAATAGCAGAGGTAACATCTTATGAGAATAATATTTCTGAAAGAAAAGTCCTAATTTAAAACCTACGAAAAGTCCGGCAAGTCAACAACGCAACACGCCAAAAACCTTTAAAAACCTTCTTTTCTCCTTATTTATATTCCAGAGTGAAATTAAAATGTTATCCGCTAAATTAATTAGAAATGTCTACAAAGAAATCTCCAAGAAAAGGAAGCCTGCAGTTCTGGCCAAGAAAAAGGGCCAGGAAGTTTTTTCCCAGAGTTAATTGGAATGCTATTCCTTCTGGTGCAGAAGGCCTCAAGGGATTTATATGCTATAAGAAAGCTATGGCTTCTGCCTTTGTAAAAGAAAATACCCCTAATTCTATGACAAAAAACAAAAAAATTGTAGTTCCAGTAACAATTTTGGAATGTCCACCATTAAAGATTCTCTCAGTTAGATTCTATAAAAATAACCAAGTTATTAAAGAGGTTATTTCAGAAAATATTGATAAAGAACTAAAAAGAAAAATAAAGATACCAAAGAAGAAAATTGGTAAAATAGAAGAAATTAAGCCAAAAGAATTTGATGATCTAAGGGTTATCTGTTATTCTCTAGTTAAAAAAACCGGATTAAAGAAAACTCCTGATCTTAGCGAGATTGGACTTTCTGGAAATTTAGACAGCAAACTTGATTTTGTTAAAAAGAATCTTGGAAAAGAAATTTCGATTGCAGATGTTTTCAAAAAAAATTTCTTGATTGATGCAAGGGGTTTGACTAAAGGTAAAGGGTTATGCGGGCCTGTAAAAAGATTTGGAATAACACTCAAGCAGCACAAATCAGAAAAAGGACAAAGAAGACCCGGAAGTCTTGGACCTTGGCATCCTGCAAGAGTTACTTTTAGAGCACCAATGGCGGGTCAGCTGGGTATGTTCACAAGAATTTCTTACAATAACAAAATAATTGAAATTGTAAATAGTGAAAATAAAGATAAATTAAATCAAGTTCCAAGTACTCTTCAAAATCTGAAAACAGATTATATTATTCTTAGGGGCTCTGTACAGGGTCCATCAAAAAGACAGTTATTAATAACTAGTCCACTAAGACCAACTAAAAAACAGGCAAAAAAAATTTATGAATTTATTGAATTAAGATGACAATCAAAACAAAAATAATTGATTTAAATGGGAAAAGAACAAAAGAGATAGACCTTCCTAGCTTTTTCTCTGAAAAAATAAGAGAAGACATAGTTGCTAAAGTTCTTGAAGCAAAAAAAACTCAACAGCCATATGCTCCTTCCTTAGTTGCAGGAAAACAACATTCCTCTTCAGGTAAGATAGTTCATAGACGACATGTTTGGAGGAGTGGTTATGGAAGAGGCATATCTAGAATTCCAAGAAAGATACATTCTGAAAAAGGTTCTCAATTCAATTGGGTTGGTGCAGAAGTTTCCTCTACCCGGGGTGGTAGAAGAGCACATCCCCCAAAAGTAATAGCAAGAATCAATACAAAAAGAATAAATAAAAAAGAAATGAAAATCGCTTTATTTTCTGCATTGAGTGCGACAGCAGATAAAAATTGGATTGCGTCAAAATATGGAAATCTAAATTCAAAAGATATCGGAGAATTTCCTTTAATTGTTGTTTCTAATCTTATATTCTTAAAATCAAAAGAGCTTATTTCGAGTTTAAGAAAAATTTTAGGAGAATCTCTTTTCCAAATTGTATTTAGAAAGAAAAAGATTAGAAGTGGAAAAGGGAAACAAAGAGGAAGAAGATACAAAAAAAATGAAGGTCTTCTTATTATCACGGGGGCAAAAGAAAAAATTTTAACTTCGATATTTAAAACAAAAGGTGCTGAAAACTTGAGTGTTGATGATCTTGCAAGAGGTGGATTAGGAAGAGCTGTGATTTACACAGAGGAAGCAATTAAAGAGCTTCAAAACAAATTCACAAATGCAAAGAAAAATATTCCCGAAGAAAATTTAATTAAAAAACCCAAAAATAAAGAAAAATGATACTAAAACCAATTGTTACAGAAAAGGCAGTTATGATGGTTGAATCTCAAAATACCTTAACCTTTCAAACAGGAAAAGAGAGTTCTAAAGAAGAAATAAAGAAAGAAATCGAATTATTATTTGATGTTAAAATTCAAGCTATTAGGGTGTTTATTCGGGAAAATAAGAAATATGCTTATGTTAAGCTTAAATCAGAATATCCTGCTATTGATGTAGCAACTAAATTAGGAATAATCTAAAATGGGTAAAAGAATAATTTCACAAGCAAGAGGACATGGGAGCAGCACGTATCTAGTAAAAAGAAAAGCTTTTAGATTTAAAATTAAATATTTACCAAATTTAGTAGGAGAAGGAACTATTCTCAAATTATTGAATTCTCCTGGACATTCTGCACCATTAGCTAAAGTGCTTTTCGGTAAAGAAATATTTTATATTCCTGCTTTTAAAGGCATGATTGAAGGTCAAAAAATTAATTTTGGTGGAAAAGAGATTAAAGAAGGAAATATTTTAGAGTTAAAAGATATTCCTGTAAAAACCCTGGTTTATAATATAGAATCAAGACCAAGAGACGGGGGAGTTTTTATAAAAAGTGCTGGAGGTTCTGGAATAGTTAGCAAAATTGTTGGAGGAGATATTTTTGTTTTGATGCCTTCAAAAAAAGAAAAGAAGTTTCATAAGAATTGCAGAGCAATTATCGGGGTGGTTGCTGGTGCGGGAAGATTAGACAAGCCAATTATTAAAGCTGGAAAAATGCATCATATTAAAAGGTCGAAGGGTAAACTCTGGCCTAGAACATCTGCTGTAAAGATGAATGTTGTAGATCATCCTTTTGGCTCTGGTCGTGGAAAAAATCCTAAGAGTAAAATCGCAAAAAGAAATGCGCCGCCTGGAAGAAAAGTTGGTTTGTTAAGACCAAGAAGAACAGGTAAGAGGAAAAAGTAAAATGGAAGAAGTAAGAAAAAAAGAATTTACATACAGAGGAAAAACGCTCGAGGAATTGAAAAAACTAGACGTAAGAGAATTTGCAAGTCTTCTAAGGTCTCGACAAAGAAGAAGTGTGCTTAGACAATTCCAAGAAATTGAAAAATTCGTTAGTAGGGCAAAAATAAAAATAAGTAAGAACAAACCAATAAGAACTAATCAAAGAGATCTTATTATTGTTCCGCAAATGGTTGGAATGAAGATAGCTATCCACAATGGAAAAAATTTCATCGTAAATCAGATTGTTGAAGAGATGCTAGGTCACACTTTTGGAGAGTTTTCTTTAACAAGAGGCAGAACTAAACACGGAAAACAAGGAGTTGGTGCAACTAAAGGAACTAAATTCAAAGCTAAGAAATAAAAATGGCAAAAGAAGAAATAAAAAACAAGGAAGAAAAGGAAAAAAATAAAACAGAAGAGAAAATAGAAAAAACTCTGGTAAATTCAGATTTAGAAGAAAAAAAGAAGAAATTAGATGAAAAAAAGAAAGAGGCAAAAAAAGAAGAAATTCTAAAAAAAACAGAAGCGGTTATAAACGCCCAGAATGTTCCAATATCTACGAAACATTCTATAGCAATATGTGCATTTCTAAAAAATAAAAGAATTTCTAAGGCGATTTCTGAACTTGAAGAAGTCCTAGTTCTAAGAAGGGCTATTCCGATGAAAGGAGAAATTCCACACAGGAAAGGAAAAATGATGTCTGGAAGATTTCCAAAGAAGGCTACAAGTAATTTTTTAAAATTATTGAAGAGTCTTAATGCAAATGCAAATTATAACAAATTAGAAGATCCGATTATCATTGAAGCAATTGCAAATATTGGCGCAAGACCTTATGGGAAGTTTGGAAGAGTGCGAAAAAAAAGGACGCATATAAAAATAATTGCAAAAGATAAACAAAAAATAAATTCAAACAAAACTAAATAAAAATGGAAGAAAGAAATATAGTTAAATTCAAAAAAGATGAATTTGCTGTTCGTGAATATGTAATGAATTCTCTTGGAAAAGGACGAGTAAGCAGAATTAGAATAGAACATGCGCCAATAGGGGAGAGAATAATCATATCAACTAGCAAGCCGGGTATGATAATTGGGAGAGGGGGAGAGAAGATAGAAGAGCTTACCAGGGTTCTTAAAAATAAATTCAAGCTTGAAAATCCGCACATAGAAATAGATGAAATAAAAAAACCAGAATTTGATGCTCAATTAATTGCTGATGAAATCGCGTTAAGTCTTGAAAGATTCGGTCCTTTGAAATTTAAAGTAATTGCTTACAGAGCTTTGCAAAAAATTATGGATGCTGGTGCTTCTGGTGTTGAAATAAGATTAAGCGGGAAACTTCCTGGTGCCAGGGCGAAGACCTGGAGATTTGCTCGAGGCTATCTAAAAAAAACAGGAGATAGTGCAAAAGTAGTAAACCGAGCCCAAGCAATGGCCCAAACAAAACCAGGAACTGTCGGTGTGAAAGTAAGTATACTTTCACCAGATGCGATTTTAGTAGACAGAATAGTTATTGATGAAAGTCTTCTTGAAAAAATTAGAAAGAACATATCTTCCAGAAAGGTTGAATCAATTCCTGAAAAAAAGAATAAAAAATCAAAAATAAAAAAATCAATAAATAATTTAGAGAAATAAAATGCCAGCATTAAAAGCAAGAGATTTAAGAAAGATGAGTGAAAGTGAAAGAGAAAAGAAACTTATAGAATTAAGAAGAGAGTTGGTAAAATCAAAAATAAATACCTCAAAAATAGGTCCAAAAACAAAAGAAATCAAAAAAATAATAGCAAAAATACTCACACTCAAAAAAAAATAACATGGAGATATGTCCAAAGTGTAGCTTGCCTAAACCGGCTTGTGTATGTGAACAGATTGTAAAAAGTTCACAAAAGATAAAGGTAACAAAAGACAAGAAGAGATACGGAAAAATCGTAACTATTGTTACTGGATTCGGAAATGGAATCGACATAAAGAAAACCGCAAAAGACTTAAAAAATCGTCTGGCTTGCGGAGGAACATACAAAAACGACTCGGTAGAACTCCAAGGAGATCATACCAAAAAGGTAAAAGAAATATTGATCAAGCTTGGATTTGATGCAGATTCCATAGAAGATTAAAAATATCCGGACTTAGGCTAACAAAAAGAAAAAATGACAGAAAAAAAACAAAAGAAAAAGCAGAAAGCAAAGATTTCTCTAGCCGAGCCTGTAAAAAAAACAGAAAAAGCTAATGAAAATGGAGAAATTCTATGCAAAGATAAAGACTGCCATATTCACGGAAGATTAAGGGCAAGAGGAAGAATTTTCGAAGGAAACGTTGTAGGAAAATTCCCTAGAAGGGTCGCAATAGAATTTGAAAGGATGATTTATGTAAAAAAATATGAAAGATATGCCAAATCTAAAACAAAAATTCATGCAAGAATTCCAAATTGCATGGAGAATCTGATTAATTTAGGAGATACAATCTGGATTCAAGAATGCAGACCTTTAAGCAAAATAATTCATTTTGTTGTTATAAAGAAAATCAAAGGAGATATTCCAAAAAAATTAATAGGAGAAAAAGAAAAATGACCGGGAATAAGATAGATTTAACAAACAGTCGCAAAGAAGGAATATCTTTTTATGAGAATCATCTGCCAGAAGAGATGGTAAGCCAGTGTAGAGAGTGTGGAAACATAGAAGAAGATTATGTTAAAAATCTCATAGAAAAATATAGAGAATATTCTGCTTCCTGTAATGGGGCATTAAAAAAAAGAAATGGAGAAATAATAT
>CAZKUJ010000009.1:0-11872 GCA_964555925.1 Candidatus Woesearchaeota archaeon | reverse complement strand
GAATATTCTGCTTCCTGTAATGGGGCATTAAAAAAAAGAAATGGAGAAATAATATGAAAGCAGTTTCTGCAAGAGTAACTAGGGGATTAAATCTGGGGTCGCAACTTATTGCGGCAGATAATAGCGGAGCAAAGATAACGAGACTTGTCTCTGTTAAAGGGGGTAAAGGTAGAAAAGGAAGACAGATGAGTGGAAAAGTTGCAGATAGAGTAAAGGTTAGTGTAAGAAAAGGTGATCCTGAAATGAAAGGAAAAGTTTTTGACGCAATAATTATAAGGCAAAAAAAATCTTACAGAAGAATCGATGGTGAAAGGGTCGCATTTGAAGATAATGCTGTTGCAATACTTAAAGATGAAAAAGGAACTCCGAAGGGAACTCAAATTAAAGGCCCTGTTGCTAGAGAAGTAATGGAAAGGTGGCCTTCTGTAGCAAAGATTGCGGCTTTTGTTTATTAATAAAAATGAAAAAAAAATTCAGTTTATCGTGGAAGTCAAGTAAACAACCAAGAAAACAAAGAAAATATCTAGCTAATGCTCCGATTCACCTCAAAAGAAAAATGCTTAGTTCAAATTTATCAAAAGAATTGAGAAAAAAATATGGAAGAAGATCTGTTCCTCTAAGAAAAGGAGATGTAGTAAAAATTTTTAGAGGGAAATTTAAAGGAAAAAATGGCAAAGTAATTGAAGTGAAAACAAAAAATCAAGGAGTTTATGTCGAAGGTATTCAGATAAAAAAAAGGGATGGCTCTAAGGCTAATATAAAGCTAAATGCGTCAAATCTTCAAATTACTGAATTGAATGACGAGGATAAGAAAAGAAATTCGGTTTTAAAAAAAGAGAAAAAATTAGAAGAAAATAAATCCGAAGAAAAGATAAAAAAAGAAAAATCAGGAGATAAAAAATAATGCACCTAAAAAGACAAAAAGTACCAAAAAATTGGCCAATATATCGAAAAGGAACGAAATATTTAGTTAGGCCCAGGTTTAATATTGCGGGCGGAGTTCCGATTTTGGTTGTTTTAAGAGATATGCTAAAAATAGCTCAGAATCGTAAAGAAGTAAAAAAGGCCTTGTATGAAAGAAACATATTATTAAATAACCGCCCTTTAAAAGATGAAAAAAATACTGTTCTTCTATTTGATGTTGTAAAAATTGTTCCTTCTGGAAAAAATTATAGGTTGGGATTAACTGAAAAGGGAAAAATCCGAATTGAGGAAATAAATGAAAAAGAATCAAATAAAAAGATATCTAAAATAATAAATAAAACTCTTTTGAAAGGAAAAAGGACGCAATTAAATCTAAGCGACGGAAGAAATTTCCTTTCAGAAATTAAATGCCATTCAAATGATTCTGTTTTAATCGATCTTAAAGAAGGAAAAATAGAAAAATGTATTCCTTTAAAAGAAGATGCAGAAATTTTTGTTTTTGCCGGAAAACACGCTGGAAAAAAAGGAATCGTTAAAAAACTTACTCCTGAAAAGAAAATTGCCGAAGTGGATATGGATGGAAAAATCATAAGCATACTAATTAAACAGTTAATAACAATAGAATAAAAATGAAAACGCAAGAAGAAAATCCTATGAGGAAAATAAAGCTAGAAAAGGTTGTATTAAGTGTTGGGGGAATTGGAGAAGAACTAGAAAAAAGTTTTAGACTTTTGGAAATGCTTACGAAAAGAAAGCCTGCAAAGATGAAAACAAAAAAAAGAATTCCTGCTCTCGGAATAAGACCAAAACTAGAAATCGGTGCTGTTGTGACAATTAGAAAAAATCCAGGAGAAATTCTAAAGAGATTATTAGCATCAAGAAATAATATGCTTAACAAAAATTGCGTTGGAGAGAATACGTTTTCCTTCGGAATAAAAGAATACATAGAGATTCCCGGAGCAGAATATCAGAGAGATCTTGGAATTAGGGGATTAGATGTTACTGTTACCTTTTTGAGGGCTGGAAAAAGGGTTAAGTTAAAAAAAATAAAAGGAAGTAAAATTTCAAAAAAACAAAATGTTTCAAAAGAAGAAATAATAAAATTTATGGAGGAAAATTTCAATACGAAATTTATTTAATTTTTAAAAATGACGGCAAGCGACTGGAAAAAAATTTTGAAGCAACTTAAAAACAAGCCAGAAAAAACAGATAAATTTTTGAAGCATAATAAGCCAAAAGAAAGGAAGACGGGAATAGCCAAAAAGAAATGTGAAAGATGCGGGCGATTTGGAGCACACATAAGCTCTTATGGATTAAATTTATGCAGACAATGTTTCAGAGAAATTGCTGAAGAAATCGGCTTTGAAAAATACAGTTAAAATGAAAAAACAAATATTTTCGCTAAATTCAGAAAAAATTTTGGGAGGAAAAGATGTCACAAGATTTAGTTGCTGATGCATTAAACATGATGATGAATGCCAAGAAGGCTAAAAAAGAAATTGTAAAAATAAATAGAATTTCGAATTTTTTAATTGAAATTTTAAAAATAATGAAGCAGAAAGAGGCTATAAAAAAGTATAAAATTGACAGCAAAAACAAATTCGCTGAAATAACTCTCGGGAATTTTTTGGAATGCAGAGCAATAAAACCTAGATTTACTGTGAAAAAAGAAGGAATTGAAAAATACCGAAGAAGATATCTACCTGCAAGGAATATGGGGGTAATAATTATGTCCACGAATCGTGGTTTAATGACGCACGAAGAGGCCCTCTCAGAAGGCTTGGGGGGGTGTCTAATATCTTACTTTTATTAAAATGAAAAAAGAATTTTACAAAGAAATAGAAATTCCAAGTGGGGTGGAGGTTTATCTAGAAGGAAATAAAATAAAAGTTGTTGGTGCAGAAGGAGAAAATGAAAGAGAATTTCAGATAGGTCATCTTGAGTTTAAAAAAAATGATGGAAAAATTCTTATTGGATATAAAAAAACAACGAAAAAGGAAAAAAAATTGATAAATACAATTACGTCACATTTAAAAAATATGATTAAAGGAGTTCAGAAAAAATTCGAATATAATCTCAAAATTTGTTTCAGCCATTTTCCAATGACTTTAGAAATTCATGGAAACGAGGTTGTAATCAAAAACTTTCTTGGAGAAAGTGTTCCGAGAAAGATGAAAATTCTCAAAGGAGTTGAAGTTACAATTGAAAAAGATATAATAAAAGTGGTTTCTGTAGATAAAGAACTTGCCGGCCAAACAGCTGCAAATTTTGAAACTGCGACAAAAATAAGAAAAAGAGATAAAAGGGTGTTTCAAGATGGAATTTTTATGATAAATAAAGCAGGAAGAGAGATATAATGGGAAAATTTTTAAGAAGAGTTTGGAGCAATTATTCAAAACTGGGGAGAGGAAGGAAGAAAAAACAGGTTTGGAGAAGACCCAGAGGAAGAGATAATAAGATGCGGGAGAAAAGGAGAGGATATCCCTCTATTGTAAGCATTGGATATAAGAAAAAAAATGCTGAAAGGAAAGAAATGATAATTATAAGAAATTCCAAAGATTTAGAAAAAAATGCAAAAAGCAAGGCTTTGATTTTAGGAAAGATTGGAAAGAAGAAAAAAATTGAAATATTGAAAAAAGCCCAAGAAATGAAAATTCCCATTCAAAACGTGAATATAAAAAAATTTTTAGAAAAACAGGAAAAAAGAATGAAGAAAAAAATAGAGAAAAAAGAAGACAAATTCAAGCAAAAAAAAGCTGAAAAGCATGCGAAAGGAGTAAAAAATGAATCTAGCTAAAAAGAAAGGACTTGCAATAAGAACATTTGAAGTTGGAAGAGATAGAATTTTCTTTGTTAAATCTAGGCTTGGCGACATTAAAGAAGCAATTACTAAGCAAGATATGAGAGATTTGCAGAAAGATGGAGCGATAATTATAAAAGAAAGAAAAGGAAGAAAAACAATTATAAGAAAAAAGAGGAGAAGGAGTGTCGGAAATGTAAGGAAGAAAGTAAGACAGAGGAAGAAAGAATATGTTATTTTAACAAAAAAATTAAGAAAATATGTTTCTGAATTGAAGATGCAGGGAAAAATATCAAAAGAAATATCAGAAGAATTGAGGAAAAGAATAAGAAATCGTGCATTTAGAAGCAAAGCCCATCTTAAGGGTTATATAGCAGGAGTTAAAAAATGAAAATCAAAAGAAGAAGAAGAGAAAGAAAGACAGATTATCTAAAAAGAAGAAATTTGCTTAAGAGCGGATTCCCTAGAATTGTTTTTAGAAAAACAAATCAATATATTATTGGGCAATATGTAATAAGCAAAGAAGCCCAGGATTTTGTTAAAGAAGGAATCAGCTCAAAAGTTCTTATTAATTACAATTGGCCTAAGGAATTTATAAACAGTCTTAAATCAATTCCAGCTTCTTATCTTACTGGTTTCTTGCTAGGTAAAAGAATTTCTGAAAAAAAATTAAAAATTCCGATTGTAGATGCGGGAATGATGAGAAAGGTTACTAAAAATAGATTCTTTGCTTTTTTGAAAGGATTGAAAGATTCTGGAATTGAAATAAAATGCGATAAAGAATTTTTTCCAGATGATGATAAAATAAAAGGCAAACACCTCAAAAAAGATTTTTCTAAGATATTTGAAGAAATTAAATTAAAGATAGAAACAAAATGAAAGAAGATAAAAAAATAATCTCCGAAGTTAAAAAAGGAGTTAAAGATATAATTGTCGAAAAAGCAGAAATTGCGATTAAAAAAGAAGTAAAAACCGAAAAAGAATTACTTCTTGAAAAAACAAAAAAAGAAACCCTTGCTGCTTGGGAACCTAAAACAAAACTTGGAAGATTCGTTAAAAATGGAAAAATTACAGATCTGGACGAAATTCTTGATAATAATCAAAAGATTCTTGAAGAAGAAATTGTAGATTCTTTGCTTAATCTTAAGACAGATTTGATTCTAATAGGACAAGCAAAAGGAAAATTTGGGGGAGGAAAAAGAAGGGCTTGGCGTCAGACTCAAAAAAAGACTAAAGAAGGAAATATTTCTATTTTTTCAAGTATGGCGGTTGTTGGTGATGAAAACGGGCATGTGGGAATTGGTGTCGGAAGAGCAAAAGAAACTCTTCCCGCAAGAGATAAGGCCCTAAGAAAAGCAAAATTAAATATTATGAAAGTTAAAAGAGCCTGCTCTAGTTTTGATTGTGTTTGCTCAAATTTACATACAGTAGCTTTCAAAATTTCTGGAAAAGAAGGTAGTGTAAGAGTTACATTAATTCCTGCACCACAAGGAACAGGGCTTGTTGTTGGAAATGAAATGAAAAAGTTACTAAAATTCGCAGGAATAAAAGATGTTTATAGCAGAACTTCTGGAAAGAGAAGGACAACATTTAACCTCATTAAAGCATGTTTTAATGCATTAAAAAAAACAAATACTACAGAATAAAATGATATGTATAATAAGAATCAGAGGACAGGTAAATCTTAATCAAAAAGTCAAAAGTACTTTAGATAGATTAAGATTACGAAGGAAATATTCTTGCGTGGTTATTTCTCCAACAAAAGAAATAGAAGGTAGAATAAAAAAAATGAGAAATTTTGTTGCTTTTGGCAAAATTCAAAAAGAAGTTTTTGAAAAAATGATTGAAAAACGAGGTCAGATTTTAGACAAAAGCAAAAAAGTAAAAATTGATGCAAAAAAAATTATTGAAGGGCTTGAAAAAGGAAAAAAATACGAAGATTTTAATTTAAAGCCCTTTTTCAGATTACATCCTCCCCGAAAAGGAATAAAAAGTAAATTGCATTTCCCAAAAGGAGTTTTAGGGGATAATAAAGAAAAAATAAATGATTTAATTGAGAGGATGTTGTAAAATGTCTCTAAACAAAACAAAAAAAAGAAAGAAGAAAGGAAGAATGCGCGGAACAAGCACGCACGGAGGGGGCGCAAGGAAAAAAAGAAAAAAATCAGGCCATAAGGGTGGGGTTGGCATGGCTGGTTCTGGAAAAAGAGCAGACCAGAAAAAAACACTAATTACAAAATTATACGGGCATTCTTATTTTGGAAAAAAAGGAATTACAAGCAAAAAAACACAAAGAGATAAAAGAAAAAGAATAAATATTAAGAATATTGAGTTAAATATTGAAACATATGTTAAAAGAGGTTTAGCAAAAAAAGTTAAAGATGGATGGGAAATTAACCTAAAGAATTATAAGATTTTGGGAAAAGGAGACGTAAAAAACAAATTATTTATTAAAGCAGAAGGTGCTTCGGTTTCTGCTATTAAAAAAATAAAAAAGGCAGGTGGAGAAATTAGCGTCTTGAAAAAAACAGAGTCAGATTCTCCTGAAATTTAGATATAAATTCACATTCAAAATGGCAGATTTAAGGAAGATATTTAATTACATACCAGAAGTTAAAAAGCCTGATGAAAAAAAACTTGGCTTTAATGAAAAAGCTAAATGGACTTTGATAATTTTAGCTTCGTTTTTTGTTCTTGCAAATATTCCTCTTTTTGGACTTTCTGAAAATGCATTGGCGCATTTTGAGTTTTTAGCAATAGTTCTCGCAACTGATTTTGGAAGCATCATTTCCCTTGGAATTGGACCAATAGTAATGGCTTCCATTATTTTGCAGCTTCTTACTGGTTCAAAGATAATTAATATTGACACTTCTACAGAAGAAGGAAGAAAGTTTTTTCAAGGAGTTCAAAAACTTCTGGTTTTCTTTTTCATCATTCTAGAAGCAATGGTTTTTGTTTTAATGCAAGGACTTCAAGCAATGCCTGGTTTTACCGGACTTCTTATATTTCAATTAATTATCGGAGGAATCGCAATTTATTATATGGCAGAGGTTTCTGATAAATGGGGTTTTGGCTCTGGAATCAGTTTGTTTATTGCAGCAGGCGTCTCTAGAAGCCTTATAACAAGTGCATTTCAGTTTGTGGATTCGCAAGGAAGAAATTGTCTATTAAATTTCAAAACAGTTCCGTGTACTGGAAGAGTTCTGATTTTAATACAATCGCTAATTAATCAATATCCAATAGAACTTTTATCTGCTGCTGTTGCAATTTTAACTACTGTAATAATCTTTTTAGTTGTTGTGTGGACGCAATCTCTTAAAGTTGAAATTCCTTTATCATTTGGACGTATTAGGGGATATGGAATTAAATGGCCCTTATCTTTCTTCTATACCTCTGTTATTCCTGTTATTTTGACTGCTGCTTTAATAGCAAATTTACAGCTTTTCGGAGGAATTATTGATAATGCAGCAGCTCCGTGTTTTGCTACAGAAGGGATTTGCGCAGGCACTGCAAAAATTGCTTCTTATTTTACCTTTCTCGGAAGATTTATTGAAGGGCAGCCTATTTCTGGATTAGCTTTCTGGGTTAGCTCAACTAATCTTGCAGAATTAACTGTCAGAGGAGGATTTATGCCAATATATTTCTTACAAGGATTAACCCACATCCTTTTCTTTATGTTTTTTTCTACTCTTTTTGCAATTTTCTGGGTTAAAACTTCTGGGATGGATTCAAAATCTCAGGCGCATAAAATTATTTCTTCTGGATTGCAAGTTTCTGGATTTAGACAAGATGAAAGGATACTCGAGAGCATACTTGACAGATACATAATGCCTTTAACAGTTATGGGTGGACTTGCAATTGGTTTGCTTGCAGCATTAACAAATCTTATCGGTGCTCTGGTTTCTGGAACAGCAATTCTATTAGTGATAATGATTATATTCCAATTTTACCAAAACATTGCTCAACAACATCAAATGGATATGCATCCAGCAATGAGAAAATTAATAAAAGCGTGATATTTGAAAACTTAAGTTTAAAAACAAAGTTTTCTTTGTCTCAATTATAAGAGGAAATGGGGTTTTGTACAATCCATTTAAAAAATTTTTGAAATGAATAAACTAAAATTGGGAATTTTGTATAATTCCTTTTATAACTAAAATGAATAAACTAAAATTTTGCAGAATTCACTTAACAAATTAAGATGAATAAAGAAGGGGGTTTCAGAGGAATTTTTATTGTAATGATTGCATCTGTAATGATTGCATTATTTTGGGATAGCTTCTCTGTTATAAAAAATTTTGTCCATATGCTTCTTGATCCAACAGCAGGAGTGCTTCTTGGATGGAATCTTACAATAGGTATGATTTTCATTATTATGGTTATCTCTTTAATTATGACACTTAGCCAAAAATATGCAACAGATCAAAAAACTCTTAGAGAGATGAAGAAAGAACAAAAAGAACTTCAAGAAGAAATGAAAAAATTGAAAGGAAATCCCGAGAAGCTTTTGGAGCTTCAAAAGAAACAGTTTGAGTTTCTTCCAAAGATGATGAAAGTGAGTATGAGATCTATTGTTTACACAGCAATACCATTAATTTTGTTTTTTAGATGGTTTATGGATTTTTTTAGTGCCTTGGGAGATCCTAAATTTTTTGGTTTTCTAAGCTGGTTTTGGTTTTATCTTTTAGGAACACTTATTTTCGGCACTATTCTTAGGAAAATTATGAATGTTGTATAAAAATTTAAGAAATTAGAATAAATTTAGTGAGCAATTTCAATGGATAAAAATCAACAAGAACTCTTATTCAAAATAAGCATGTTTGAGCAACATATTGAAAATCTTCGGCAACAGCTTTCAGCAGTTGAAGAAAGTCTTTTGTATCTGGATTCTATTAATCTTGGGCTTGGGGATATTAAAAATTCAAAAGGAAAAGAAATTCTCGCTTCTATTGGAAAAGGAATTTTTGTGAAGGCTCAGCTTCTTTCAGAAGAACTTACTGTTGATGTGGGGGGAAATAATTTTGTAAAAAAGGATATTCCTGAAACTAAGAAACTTATAGAAACGCAAATTAAAAAACTTCAAGATATAAAAAAAGAACTAGAAGAAAAAATTGAAGAAGTTGGTAAAGGCATGATAAATCTTCTTCTTCAGGCAAGAGAAAAAAAAGAATGATGATTTAAAGAATATCCGGATTCTTGGATTTTTCCATCTTTCTTAAAAATGCATTATATTTCATCAAGCCAAACTCTGTTAGTATTCCTGTTATATATTTTTTATCTACAAATTCAAAAGCAGGGTTTTGAATTTTTATGTTTTTTGGAGCTTTATCCCAAATTTCATTTAGAGCTCTTTGCTCAATTAGAACTTTTTTCTTTGTGAACTTCCATGAATCTGCAACAATATAAAAAGGGATTTTTCTCTGTTTTGCCAGGCATGCAATAGTTTCTGAGCCAATTTTATTGATTATCCCTTTTTTTGTTAAAGCATCTGCTCCCAAAAATATTCTGTCTACTTTTTTTGTTCCTTGTTTTTTTGATAATGCCACGCTAACAGCAGAATCAATAAAGAGAGTAACTCTTATTCCGACTTTTTTTAGTATTTTTGCTGTTTTTCTTCCCTGAAATAACGGCCGAGTTTCTGTTAAATAAACTTCAAAATTTTTTCCTTTTTTCTTTGCATAGATTAAAGCATTTGAAACATTTGTAGAATGACAGTGCGTGAATAAAACAGAATTCTTTTTTATCAAAGGAAGAAGATTTTTGTTTATTTTTTCTTGAGCTTTATCAAAATGAGTGAGAATTTTTTGGTAAGAATGCTTGTCTGCTAGATTAAGGACATTTTCCATCATCGGCTCTGTTGGTCTAGAATTCAAAAGAGTTTTTTTTGCTTTCGCAGTTGGAATCAACGAGTATGCTTTTAGAGCAGATTTTGCAATGTTTCTTGCTCCTTGAATTTTTATTTTTTTTATGTCTTTCACAATTTGGTTGAAGATTTTGGAGTTTTTTTGCGAGAAATTATTCTTGAAAGACTTTCCTCTTTTATTCATGAAAGGAACAATTCAAGAAAGTTTAAAAATTCTCTTTTTTTATTCATTCTATGCTTGAAAGTATGATTAATCCGAGAAGAGTTGAAAAGGGGCCGTGGAAAATGTTCTTTATCGGATTGGTTTATGGCTCTCTTTCTCTTTTGCTTGCAAAATGGTTTTTTTCAAAAGATGCAATTCTTTCCCAATATTCTGGAATAATTGTGGTTTTATTTTGTGTTATGTTTTCACTTCCATTCATGTACTTCATTATAAAGAAAGAAGAAGGTGAGGATGAGCAGGCCTGCGGTTTTTTGCCTGTGTGGAAAATTCATAAAGATGCAATTTTTGCATTTATGTGGCTTTTTCTTGGCTTTATTTTAGCTTTTTCATTCTGGTATATTCTTCTTGGAGATTCGACTCTTTTTAATGCGCAGATAGAAACATATTGCCAAATAAACAGTCCTGGAAATCTTGAGGGATGCGTTGCAAGATATGATTTTTCCAGAGTTGATGTTTCTTCCAGCACAACAGGAGCAGTAACAAAAGAACTAAGACTTCTTTCTATTATCTCAAATAATGTTTATGTTATGATATTCACTCTGCTACTATCTTTAATTTTTGGTGCAGGAGCTATCTTTGTTCTTGCATGGAACGCAAGTGTTATCTCTGCTGCAATAGCAATTTTTACCCAGAATCAAATAAAAGACATACCTCTTGGAGTTGCCAGATACATGATTCATGGATTTCCTGAAATTTCAGCTTATTTTATAACGGCTCTTGCTGGTGGAATTTTTGGAGTTTGTGTTCTAAGAAACGGAATTCAGGGCAAAAGATTTCTTCATGTTCTTGAAAACACGGTTATTCTGTTGTTTATTGCTCTGGTTATAATATTCATCGCTGCACTTATAGAAGTTTATTTCACTCCTTTGTTATTCATATGAGGGGTTCTATAAGATTTAAAAATAAAAAAACCTCTATTATAGAATGAACATAATATTACTTTTCTCTTTGATAATTAGTTTTGCTTTGACATTTATCACAATTCCTTTTTGGATAAGAAAAGCCAGTAAAGCCGGGCTTGTTTGGGAAGATATGAATAAATTTGGGAAAAAGAAAAATGTTGCTGGTTCTGGGGGAGTTATTGTTGTGATGGCTTTTATAATTGGAACTTTATATTACATTGCCACAAGAACTTTTTTCTTTAGGGAACCAACAATAAGCCTTGAAATTTTTGCGCTTATTAGTGTTGTTCTGATATTTACCATGATTGGAATTATTGATGATTTATTTGGCTGGAAAAATAAGGGGCTTTCAATAAGAACGAGGCTTTTGCTTGCATTTATTGCGTCGATTCCATTGGTTGTTATAAATGCAGGACAATCAATTATTAATTTTCCTTTTTTAGGGGCTATTGATTTGGGGCTTTTGTATCCTTTGTTGTTGATTCCTATAGGAATTGCAGGAGCTGCAACAACTTATAATTTTTTAGCAGGATATAATGGATTAGAAGCAGGCCAAGGTGTTCTTATTTTAGGATTTTTATCCTATGTTGCGTATGTGACAGGAACACAGTGGTTAGGTGTTATTGGATTGACAATGGTTGCTGCATTGATAGGTTTTCTTTTTTATAATAAATATCCTGCAAGAATTTTCCCAGGAGATTCTTTAACATGGGCTATTGGGGCTATGATAGCAGGAATGGCTATTTTAGGAAATTTTGAAAAAATTGCATTATTTGTTTTTATTCCATACATAATTGAAGTTGGATTAAAACTTAGGGGGAGATTAAAAAAGCAATCTTTCGGGAAGCCGAATAAAGATAATAGTCTTGAACTTCCTTATAAAAAAATTTACGGATTAGAGCATTTGGCTATTTATGTGCTTAAAAGAATAAAACCTAGCAAGAAGGTTTATGAAAAAGATGTTGTTTATCTGATTCACGGATTCCAGATATTTATAATACTTCTTGCATTCTTTATTTTTCTGTGATTAATAAAGATTTTAAACTGATTTTTCCTTGAAAAATTGAAATGGCAAAAGATAAAACAGAAACAATCACAATAAATGCGCAAAGTTTAGATTCTATAAAAAAATATTTTTTAAAAAATAAGTTTGTTCTGGT
>CAZKUJ010000008.1:0-22307 GCA_964555925.1 Candidatus Woesearchaeota archaeon | reverse complement strand
CGTATATTTGGAAGTAAATTATTAGAAAAATTCAGAAGAAAAAGAGTAATAATAACTGCTGTATCTCTGCAGGCCTTAATGTGGATTCCTATCCTATCTCTAGGCATTTTATTTTGGAAGGGATTTTTTCAAAATAATCTCATAATCTTTTTAATACTTTTTTATTCTTTATATGCTATTTTGGGGGCAATAGCCGGACCAAGCTGGTTCTCGTTGATGGGAGATCTTGTTCCGGAAAAAGTTAGAGGAAGATATTTTTCAAAAAGAAATAAAATAACAGGAACAGTTGCATTATTAGCAACCCTTGTGGCCGCCTTTTTCTTAGATTATTTTAAAACAAAAGGGTTGGCCCTCATAGCATTTTCTATCTTGTTTTTTTTGGCATGTATTTTTAGATTAATTTCAGCAGGGTTGTTTTCTAAACATTATGAACCACAACTAAAGCTGAAAGATGGCTATTATTTTAGCATATTTAGTTTTATAAAAAAAATGCCCTATAATAATTTTGGGAGATTTGTTCTGTTTATGGGTTTTTTTAACTTCGTTGTTATGATTGGTTCGCCTTTTTTTACAGTTTACATGCTGAGAGATTTAGGGTTTTCATATACCACGCTAATGTTTGTTAATATATCTGCGTCATTCTTTTCCCTTCTCGCTCTTCCTGTTTGGGGGAAGTTATCAGATAGATATGGAAATAAAGAAATGCTGAAAGTTTCTTGCACATTGATTCCTCTTTTGTGTTTTTTGTGGGTTTTGTCTCCAAGCCCAATATATCTTATACTGGTTCCTCAATTAATTAGCGGAATAGGGTGGGCTGGCTTTAATCTCTCTGCTTCAAATTTTATTTATGATTCTGTTTCTCCAGAAAGAAGGGGTTTATGTGTTGCATATTATAGTGTTATTTCCGGAGCCGGGGTTTTCTTAGGAGCACTTGTAGGAGGATTATTAGCTCAAAATCTGACTATAAATTTTATGAATAAATTGCTTTTTATAATCCTAATTTCCGGTGTTGGGAGGGCAGTGGTTTCACTGATCTTTTTACCAAGAATAAAAGAAGTGAGAAAAGTAAAAGAAAAGAGAAAACTTTTTCAATATTTATTTGAATTTAAGCCAGCGCTTTATCTCAGAAATATTAGACCGATGAGTGAAACAATGGAATTAATTTTTTATTATGCTAAAAGACTCAAATTTAAAAAGAAAAAATCTTAAATTTTATCCCTGAATAATACCATATCTTGCGTCACAAAAATATTTAAATACTGCGTTTATTCTTAAAATTCATAAAAATGGGGTGCCTAAAAAGTGGATGAGCGTTTTTATTCCGGGGCTGAGGAGGAAGACGACTTTGATGAGGTCGTGGCAGAATTGGATCTTGATGAAGATCTGATTTAATTCTCCTTTGAAAGTCTAATTTTTCCTTTTTTGTTTTTATCTTTTAAATCAGTTATTTTCTACTATTTGCAGAATAATTTCATTGTTTTTCTTGTCTAATTCTGGATAAGGATAATCAATAATAATTCTAAGTTCATCCACTTTTGACAATACAAGCATGTTTGTCAGAGTTAGGCTTCTTCCAACACCAATTTGAAGAGATTCAATTTCAAATTCTTTTATTTTTTTATTTTCGGAATAAATAATTAATGTTAAATTTTCAGATTCCTTTAATCCGTTATTTCTTACTGTTGTGCTGACATCAAGATATCTTCCTCTTAGTGATGCTGAGGCTTGTTCAAAAGAAATATCTGGAAGTGAAGGAAAATCATAAAGCCAATTTATTAATCCAAGAGCATCTTCTCCAATTTCCTGATCGCATCTGCTTACAGGATACATTATGTTTTTAGAATTTTCAGAGTGGTCAAATCCCAGGACATGCAGAAGCTCATGAATTGCAACAGCTGGCTCTTCACATCGGGATTCTTTTATCAATAAAATTTTTCCTTTTAGAATCACAGCGAATTTTTCTGTTTTTGTTATATTAGTAGGTCCACCCTCTCCTGCAATGAACAAACCCTCTTCTATTTTTGCAGTGCTGTTACATGTTACAGAAATCTCTTCATTTGAATTCACAGAATAAAAATTCAAAAGAGTTGTTCCTTCAATTATTCTAAATGCTCGTTCCATCTCGTCTTTTTGATTTAGAGGGCAATCAGTTATTTTGTAAGAAATTTTTGAATCTGGAAACCGCATATTCTCGTAAAATTGCATGTCTTCTGGAAATGAGGAATTCAGTGTGAAATTAGAATGGCTCGGACCAGACATCTTAAAATAAATTTCATTGGTTGGAAGAAACCAATAAAAAAAAAGCAGCACAACAAATAGTAGAACAAGAAAAAAACTTAGAATACCTTTCTCACCCATTAATGCTTCAAGAATTGTATATTTTTAAAATGAACGCTGCATTAAATGGACTTGAAGTCCATTTTGAAATTAAAAAAATAATAATGCCTTTATTAATTTAAAAGTTTTGTGATTTGCATTGCTAAAAGAAAGATTTAAAACTACAAAAAAATATATTTCTTTATGAGCTCAGGAAAAAAGAGGTTTGGATTTGTATTGGTCTTAATGTTCTCAATTTTTTCAATAGCTGTTGCAAGCGCCACCTGCAATCTTGACGTTAATTTAATTAATCAGGATCCTTATCCTGCAATGCCTGGAGAAACAGTAAAATTAGTTTTTCAGATAACAGGAGTAGAGAATATAGATTGTGGATCAGTGAGTTTCAAGGTTATGGAGGAATTTCCCTTTAGTGTTGATCCAAGCATACCTGCAGAAAGTTCGATTCAATCAGGGATATATATAAGAACATATCAAAGTTTTTGGCTTGTTCCTGTAATTTTAAGAATTGACAAAAATGCAAAAGAAGGAGCTAATCCAGTTGAAATTCTTCTTACAAGATCTGGAGGCGGAAGTGGAATACTTTATAGTTTTGATATAGAAGTGGAAGACGTAGCAACTGATTTTGAGATTTCTGTTAGAGATTACTCAAAAGCTAAGGGAATTCTAACTCTTGAAATATTAAATATCGGACAAAATGATGTTGAAGCTCTTTCAATTGAAATACCAGAACAGGATAATCTTTTAGTTAAAGGAAGTAATCGAAACACTCTTGGAATTTTGGATTCAAATGAATACACTACAACCACTTTTGAAGCAATTGCAGAAAAAGGAGAACTTGAATTTATCCTTAGATATAATGATATAACAGGCAATAGAAGAATTGCCTTCGAAAGTGTTAATTTTGATCCTCAGCCATTTCTTATTAAGGACAGTGAAAACGGAAAAATAAGCACAACAACTATTTTGATTATTCTTGTTTTGATTGGAATAATTGCATATTGGTTCTATAAAAGACATAAAAAAAGAAAACATCTTAAAAAAGAGCACAAATGAAAAAAAGGACATGTGAAATAAACAGAAATAATGCGGGAAGCGCAATTTACGGGCTTGGTTTTATTGGCACATTAATTTACTATCTTTCTACTGCAACAGGATTTTGGAATGGTGTTTTGGGTGTTTTAAAAGCAATAATTTGGCCAGCCTTTTTAGTTTATGAAATGCTTAAATTTTTAGGAATGTAATTCTAAGATTTAATAAGAAGAAAAATTTATAGGTTAATTAATTTTTATCATAGTATGAAAAGAGAAAATTGGTGGTTAGGGTTTTTGGGTTTCATGGGAATCTATGGAGTCATTGGAATAATTAATGGAGATTGGCTGCAGGCTATTTGGGTGGTATGGTTTTCATTTTTTAGTTCTTTTATTCCAAAAAAGAAATAATTTCTTATTCATATCTTAATGCTTTTACAGGATTTGTTTTTGCTGCATTAAGTGCAGGGAAAATGCCTGAAATTGCGCCTGTTATTGTTGCAAACAGAATGCATCCTGCAAACAGCCATATTGAGTAATAAGGCTTCAAAAAGCCATATCCTAATTCAAACAGAATTTTTTCTCCGATAAACGCCAAACTCGCGCCCAAAGCAACACCTAAAACTCCTGCTAAAAATCCAAGCAAGCCAGACTCAAATAAAAACAATTTGAAAATTTCTGAATTTCTAGCTCCAATTGATTTCATTACACCTATTTCTTTTGTTCTTTCCAAAACAGAAGTTACCATTGTGTTTGCTGTATTAATTGCAGAAACTAAAACAGAAATCAGCGCAATTAAAATTATGAAAGCAACGATTATATCCAGAGCAGAAGTGTAGCTTTCAAGCATGTCCTTAAATGACGAAACAGTGAAATCTTCTTTTCCTTCTTCAAGATTTCTTGATTTTCTTAAACTTTTTTCAATATTTTCAACAACCCTATCCAGATTAGAAATATCTCCTCTTGCAATAATCATTCCATAACCTTCTATTTCTGGAAAAAGTTCAGAAAAAGACTCCTCTGTTAAATAAATATTTATATCATCCTGGGGGTTTCCTATAGATTCAAAAAATCCAACAACAATAAAATCTTTTCCATTAATTCTTATTTTGTCATTTAAATCTAAACTTTTTGGCAAAATCTTATTATCAAACATATAATTATAGCCAAGAACAACTTTATCTTTATCGTCTTTTGTCAATTCTCTTCCTTTTTCTATTTGCATACTTCCCCACTCTAACATCATTGTTTGCTCAGGATTATATCCCATCACAAAAGCATATTTTCTTGTTCCTGTCTGATATATTTCTGTTACTCCCCATTTCATTCCTTCTGCTTCATAAACTCCAGATGTTCTTTCAATTGCTCTTACATCACTATCTATTAGAGCAAAAGTTTGGTCTAGACCAGGTATTCCACTTCCCTTTGGCATAATTGTGATTTTATCTGCTGTAGACCCTGTAACAAAACTATTAACATAATTATAAATTCCCAATCCAAAGCTAACAAAAATGAAAATAGTGGCGATTCCTACAAGTATTGAAATTATTGTAAGAAGACTTCGAGCTTTTCTTTTTTTCAAATTGCTTATTGCATATTTTGCACTTTCTTTTGATATCATCCCCTAATGGCCTCCACTGGATTTTCATTTGCAGCCTTCATTGCAGGGATAATTCCAGAAATTGCTCCTATCAAAAAACTTCCTATAAGAGAAAAGAAAATTAAAGCGAATCCTATGCTTGGCTTTGTATTTATTCCAAGAAAATTATTCAGACTAAATGTTCCCAGATAACTTATTCCAATTCCAAGAATAATTCCGAGTATTCCGCCGATTAATCCTAAAAGTCCTGCTTCTACGAAAAACTGATAAAAAATATTTTTATTTCTCGCACCAATTGCTTTCATTGTCCCGATTTCTTTTCTTCTTTCAAGAACAGAGGTAGTCATGGTATTTGCAATTCCTATTGCTCCAACAACAATAGATATTGATGCAATTATAACAATGAATATTTGTATGCCTAAAAGTATTTGATTAACTGTTGCAAGAGTTGCTTCTGGCGTGGAAACTTCAAAATCTTCTTCGCCTTCTTTTACATTTCTTCTAACTCTCATTAATTTTTCAATCTCTTCTTTTGCAAAATCCACTTGCTCAAGACTTCTTACTTTTACAGATATTAAATCAACTTCATTTGCAATTTCATTAAGCTCTTTAAGCTGCTTTTCATTCATTAGAATAAGATTATCAGTTCTAAAACTTCCTTTTCCTTCAAGAATTCCAACTATTCTGAATTCTTGTTCATTTATAAGAATTCTATCACCTACTTTCAAATCTTTTTCTAAACCATTTCTTATTTTGTCTGCAATATTTTTTCCAATTACAATTCTGTCTTCCTCACCTTCCTTAAGAAGCCGGCCGTATTCTGTAATTATATCTAATTCTTCATAAACATCATTTATTCTTCTGCTATCAGGTAAAGAAGTTACACCTAAGAAAACAACTTTATCATTAAATTCCATTTTCATTGTTCGCGTGTATTTAGAAATTGCGTATTTTACAGAACCAATTCTTTCAATTGCTTTTACATCGTCTTCTAATAAGGGATTAGAAACTGATGCTCCTGCCGGACCTAAGCCACTTATACCGCCTGCCCGAACACTGATTATATCTAGAGAACCAATATCAAACTGGGAGTTTATTGTTGCTTTAAGGGTATTTCCAAGAGAAATCAAAGAAATCACCGCCGCAATTCCTATAAAAATTCCAATAAGAGTAAGCCAGCTTCTAAGTTTTCTTCTTTTTAGATTTTTTGAAGCTAGAATAAAATAGGTTTTCATTTTTCATTTTTAATGCTTTTCCAGCCGCCTTTTTCTTTTTTAGTAATCTTATTTATTTTTCCATCTTTTAACCAATAAATTATTCTTGCATGCTTCAGAGCCAATTCATGCTCATGCGTAATCATGACTACTGTTTTTCCTTTTTCATTAAACTTATTTAAGAAATCTATTATTTTTTCTCCTGTTTTAGTATCAAGATTTCCTGTTGGCTCATCTGCAAGGATAACTTCTGGATCATTTGCCAGAGCTCTTGCAATAGCAACTCTTTGCTGTTCTCCTCCAGAAAGTTCTGAGGGATAGTGATTCATTCTTTCTTTTAGTTCAACAATCTCCAAAAGCTTTTGAGCTTTTTCCTCTCTTTCTAATTCTTTTACTTCCTGAAAAATCATTGGAAGCATAACATTTTCCTTGGCTGTTAAACTCGGTATTAGATTAAATTGCTGAAAAATAAATCCAATTTTTTTGCCCCTAACTTGCGCTAAATCAGATTCACTTAAATGCGAAATATTGTGGTCGTCGAGATAGATTTCTCCTTTTGTTGGAACATCCAAACTCCCTATGAGGTTCATGGCTGTACTTTTACCGCTTCCGCTTGGACCCATTATTGCCACAAATTCTCCTTCTTTTATTTTTAGATTTATTCCATTTACAGCTTTTATTATTGAATTTCCCATTTGATAATGTTTTGCAACATTTTTTAGAACTATCAGGTTTTTTTCTGACATTTGGTTTTTCCTTTAGAATTATAAAATTTTATAGCTTAAAAAGTTTAGTAGTGCAGATTTCCGATTTCTAAGAAAAATATTTAAAGGTTTGAATTAAAGTAATATTAATTAATAAGAGGTATAGGGTGAAATAAGATGAATTCTTTTAAGAAAGCTGTTGGAGCAGTTTCTCTAGCTGCATTATTATCGTTTTTTTCTGGAAACATTTATGCTGAAAATTCTTTAAATCAGAATGAAAGAGTTGCTGAAACAAAATCAGTAAGGAGGCTGACAGAAAGTCAGATGGAAAATCTCAAAAAAAGTCTTAAAAATTTCAATGAAAAAATCAAAAAAGAATCTCTTAATTTTAGAAACACGAATTCAAATCTAAATCTTAGTTCAGTAATTCAGAATAATAGTCTGTATGTTTTAGAAGAGGTTAAACTTTCTTATGCAAAGACTCATAATCTTGGAGAAGATGCAGAGATAAGCGCTAATTGGTATGCTGGAGGAGAGCTAACAAACACAAGAGATGTTAAAAATCTTAGATTTGGAGGAGAGGTAGGAAATTTTGGCTTTGGAGCTTTTATTGATCCTTCAAACAATAAAAGAGTATTTAATCTAAAAAATAAAATAGGAAAGAATTCTATTGAAATTATTGCGGGCAATAACGATTTAATGCAAGGAAAAGTCAGAATGGCTCTTCCAAAAATAGCAGAAGTTAACTTTTTTTATGATTTTAACTCTCATAAAGCAAATTATTCTATTTCAAAAAGCTACAAAAATGCTAGTTTAAATGTTTTTCAACAATTTCAGCAGGGATTAACTAGCACTTCTGCGAGCCTGACCTATAATCCCCCTAAATTTCTCTTTTTAGACAAGATTGTTCTTAATTATTCAAAAAATGATTCCAAAAATCAGCAAAATGATATTCGAACCGCAATTGGCTTTCAGGAAAAAATCGGAATCTTGAATCTTGAAGGCAGAATTGATAAAACTTCTTTGGGTTTTTTTCCATCAATTAGAGGAAGTATAAAGCATTCTTGGAGTTAATATTGCGAAAAATCACCGACATCTTTATAAAAAACTAGTTTTTTGATTTCTGAAATGGATGAAAAAAATAAAATTTTGCTTCCAGAAGGATTTAGAGAAGCACTTCTAATGCCTTGTTTAAGTGTTAGGAATGCAAGGGAAATTTTATCTGATTATTGTGCTTCTTGTATAAAAAAACCAGGTTGTAATAGTTATCAAGGTTTGGCACATTCTTTGGAGAAAGAATATGATTATTGGTCTAATTCTTTTAAAGCAGTTGATGTCAACTTAAATCCAAATATTCCTTTTTGTGTAATCAAAAGAGTTTTTTGTGCGAATTATAAGAATTCTCCATCAGGTTTGCAAGGGATTTCCCGGGATTTTTGTGATGGAATTGAGAGGCTTCTAGAAATTTTAAAAGAAGAAAAAGAAAGCTTTGAGAAATAATTCTAAATTAGGATATAATAAAAAAGATATTAACAAATAATTTTTTGGAAATAAAAAATTAACAGAAGATAAAAATAAAAAATAAAATTATTCTTCTGCTGGTTCACTTGCTAAAAAAGCCCACCAAGGTTTCTTAACTCTAAGTACTTCTCCGTTTTCTGCACTTACCTGTGCTTTAACTTGCATTTTTGCTGCAATTAATCCAAAAACTCTTGCTTTTCTTTGAGTTTTTAGTTCATAAGCAAGTTTTACTTGCTCTCCTGAGCCGACTTCTTTAAGTTGAATAGAACAATTGTTCTCTTCAGAACATACTTTTAATCTAAGTCTTGCCAAAGCAGTTTCTGATGCTGTATTAGGCATTACTTTAATCTCTGCATTTTTTCCATTAGAAAGTCCTGCATACAGTTTTGTTTTATTCTGTACTTGTTCCTGTGTCATGTTACATTCACATTCTGCAGAAACTCCTCCGGCTTCAAGCTTTATTCTATTATTTGCTTCTGTTCTTACTCTAACCATCTCTCCAGCTTGATTAATGTGTTCGCCATCTTCCACCCGAGTTTTATTCTGCACTTGTGCTTCCACATTTCCATTCCCACTACCAAGACCTGCATTAGCATTTGCGTTTTGAGCACTAATACTAAAAGCAAAACTCATAGAAATCAACAGCAAAAATACAAACATACTGAAAATTTTCTTATACATTTTTTGCCTCCTTTCACCTTTATATTTTTAAGATATTCATTTTGGTTTATAAATATTGGGTTTGATTAAGAATAAACGCCCCGATTGTAAGGCTGGTAGAAGTAAGAATGCCCTCTAATGTAATGAGGTTGTCAACTTCACTGAACGCCATAAAAGGAGCAGGGTGAAAAGGGGGATAGGTTTTTAATACATAATATCTTAAGGTTATTATGGAAAAGAGGGTGATAATTAGTTTTTTAATTGGAATTTTCTTGTTATTTAATGTATTATTTATTTCAACTGATTTTTTTGATGATGGAAACCCTGTTCAGAATGTTATTGATTGCGGGGTTTTGAATACTTCTTATGCTGTTTATACTTTAAGTCAGTCGATAGATTCTGGAGCAGATGGAGATTGTCTTATTATTGCCAACGAGAGTATTATTCTTGATTGTGCTGGTAATAATATAACTTTTGGAAATTCTTCAGGAGGGGTTGGAATTATAAATATGGATGCGGGCACAATGGAAGGTTATACTAATGTTACTATTAAAAACTGTAATATTTATGAAAACTTAACAAATTCAATGAATGCTACTGCGATTTTCTTTGGAGCAAATTCATCATCTGCAACTATTTTTAATAATACTATTACAACCCAAGGAGAAGGAACAGGGGGGATGCTCCTCAACACAAATTTAACAAGTTCAAATATAAGTTCAAACAATCTCACAGTTTCTGGAAATAATGGTATCGGAATGACAATAATGAATGGGTCAGATACAAGTATAAATTCAAACACCTTCACAGTTTCTGGAAATAATGGTGTCGGAATTGTAATAATGAATGGGTCGAGTATAAGTATGGATTCAAATGATCTAACAATTTCTGGAAATCTTTCTGGGGGAATCTATCTTATAGAGGGAGTCACTGATTCAAATGTAACCTCAAATAATATTAACCTCAGTGTTTCTAATTCAGAAAACACAACAAGCATTATTTTGTCTGAGGGTTCAAATTCAAATCTTTTATATAATAATACAATTACAACTTCCGGAGGCGGGATTATGATTGGAGATTCAATATCTACTAATATTAGTTCAAATATAATTGTAAGTTCAGCATCTAATTTTAGTACAGTTTCTTTGGAAAATGCAAATTCAAGTATTGTAGAAAATAATGACATTACTACTGCATTAATAGGAATTTATGTTCAAGGGTCTCCTAATACCAATGTCAGTTCAAATAATATTACAAGTTCAAGCATAGAAGATACTGATACCAGTATGATTCGTTTAGAAGATTCAGATGGTAGTATAGTAGATCATAATATAATCATAACTTTTGATGAAGGAGTATCTGGAATTGCCATGGAGGACGTACTTAATGTACTTGTTACTTTAAATACAATTACAACTTCTGGAGAAGAAGCATCTGGAATTTACTTATTTGTATCAGATAATACAAATATAACTTCAAATAATATAACAACCAATAACACTAATTCAGCTGGAATCTTTAGTACAGCTTCTAATTCAACTTTGATTTTCAATAATACAATAACAACTACAGGTAATTCTTCAAATGGAATTTATATTTTTAATTTATTTAACACCATAACTAATAATACCCTTAATACAACAAATGGATACGCCATTTATGTGGATGGTTTAATTGTTACAAATTATAATCATACCATAGAAAATAATACTGAACAAGGAGAAAATATTTTATATCTTTTTAATAATGATTCTGGAATTGTGAAAGATCAAACCTTAGGACAATTAATTGTAACCAATTCTACCAATATAACAATAGATAATGTAACTGTTAATTACGATGGCCTTACTTTTGCTTTCACAAATGATTCCCTTATTAATAACAGCAATTTTACTACCTCAGCAAATAATATACATGGAATAGATTTTTTTGAGAGTTCTCATAATAATGTAACAAGTTGCGGGGTAAAAACTTTAACAGGAGATGAATCCTGTGTTATTTATTTTTATTCTAATTCATCTGATTATAATATTTTTTATAATAATATTTTGAATGTTACAGCAGAAAACTCATTAAGTGGTTCTGGAGCAGGAGTTTGTTGGGCGACTTCTGCGCCAGCTAATAATATATGGAATACAACAAAAACAGCAGGAACAAATATTATTGATGGTCCGAATTTAGGCGGAAACTTTTGGACAAATTCATTAGGCACAGGATATAGTGATACTTGCATTGATGCTGATGGAGATTATATATGTGATTACTATTATAACGTGATAGATAACAATATAGATTATCTTCCCCTTAAACTTTCTACTAACGCTATTGGGGGATGTGGAACATTAAGTATTGCAAATTATACCCATTATCTAAACCAGAGCATAGATGTTAATGGAACTTGTTTTAATATTACTGCGAATAATATAACCCTTAATCTTAATGGTTTTAATATAACAGGCAACGCTACAGGAGAAGGTATTAATGTTACAGATTATAATGATACAAAAATACTGAATGGACTAATTTATAATTTTAGCAATGGAATTCTTTTGAACAACAGCCAAAATAGCAATATTACAAATATAACATTAAGGGATAATAATAGGGGCCTTTATATTGATTCAAGTCCAAGTAACATATTTTCTGACATTACTATAAATACTTCTGGTCAAAATGGTGTTTATTTAATCGGAACAGCCTCTTCTAATAATAATTTTACAGAGGTAATAGCAGAAAATACAATCTCTCCACATTATGATATTGAATTTGATACAGAAGGAATTAATGGGACATGGATTATCGACACTTTTTTCAATAGTTATGCGTTTAAAGGAGCCGGCGGAATAGTTAATTTTAAAGTTTCTGGTTCTGCAATAGTCGAGTTTTTAGAACCAATAAATGGTTCTGGAACTAATCTTACTCTTGGTGATCTTAATGTTGGAAGTAATTTAATATTTGTTAATTCTTCTAGTAATTCAGGATTGAGCAAAAGTGCAAATATAACTCTTTATGGAATAACATTTATAGACCCTAAACCGCAATATAGCAATGACGGAGCCACATTTATAGATTGTACCACAACAACAGATCCTGCTTGTAGTGAACTAGGTTTTAGTGGAGATGCTTTCAAATTTAACACGACCCATTTTACTTATTTTAGGGCTGCTGAAGCATATGTTGCACCGAGTCCGAGTGGTGGTAGATCTTCTTCATATTCTTTCTGGCGTGTAACTTATGTTATTAATGATAGCCAATTTAGACAAGGGTATACTAAGGAACTTGCTGAGAGAAGTAGAATTCAAGTAAACATAAACAATAGCAACCATTACATCGGGGTCGTAGAATTAACAAACATAACAGCAAAAATAAATGTATCTTCAAGTCCCCAGCAAGCAACATTTTTAATTGGGGGCGTACGAAGGTTTGATGTTACAGAAAATGGTTATTATGACGTCCTTGTTACTTTAAATGGAATTGCTGACAATAAAGCAAATGTTACTGTTCTTTCAATATTTGAAAAAGTAACTAAAGAAACCATAAAAGAAGAACAAGACAAAGAAAAAACTGCAACAAGCGAAGAAGAAAAACCAAAGATATGGATTTTCATTATTGTAATAATTATTATATTGGTTTTAATTGGGATTGGATACAAAAAGGTAAAGAAAAAAAGATTTAAATTTAATAATATCAAAAAATCAAGAAACTATAATTTTGCTTGATAGTATCTAGCTAAGGAATTATGAAAGATCAAAAAAAACAAATTAAAACTATTGGTGTGGCTTCTGTTGGAAAATTTTTAGGATGGATAATTGGAATTATTTTTATTTTATGTGGGTTTATGATTTTATATAGGGGTTTTGCCAGTGGACTTCTCGCAAAATTATTTTTGCCTTCAATATTATTTATTTTATCAGGATTTATCCTTTTACCTGTTTTTAATTTAGTTTTAATAAAAACTTTTAAAATTCAATTTTCGATAGGGGTAAGGTTCTTTATTTTCATTTTATTAATTATTTTTGCAGTTATTTTGACTACCATGGCTATAAATCCCATCATTAATGCACCTATAGATGAAAATTCTCCAGAAGCTATAAAACAAATAAATGCTAGTATTGGAGAGGTTATTTTAACAGATGGTCTTTTATCTTTTAAAGTGATAATTGAAAATAAAGGAAATGTGCAAGTGTCTTTTCAAAAAATTAGACTTATTTTTAAAGATTCAGAAGATAAAGAAGTTTATTCTGTTGATACTTTTTATGAAAATATAGTTAATCTTGCTCCAGGAGACATATCTACAACTGAAATGAAGGTAAAAAATTGGAATGCTGGAAATTATAAGGTTTCTGCAAGCATCCTGGATTTAGAGGAAAATATCTTAGCAAGTGCTGAAAAACAATTTTATGTTTAGTTTTATAAAAAGTAATACGCCCCACACCAAACTTTATACTATTTAATGAAATTACTATTATTCTTTTATCTTCTATATCTATTGGAATTTCTAAAATTATCTCTCCTTGGACCCTCTCTGTTATTTATTCTTCTTGGTCCTCTTCCAAAATTATTTCCCCTAGGGCCTCTACTAAATCTATTACTTCCTGTCCAAGAATCAATTTTTATCCTAACAATCTCAAGTTGAGGCAATTTTTCAGGGGTTATATTAATCTCTTCTGATTGTATTAAAATTCCAAATTTTTCATAATCCCTACTAGCCAAGATAGTTACTGCTTTTCCTTCTTTCCCTGCTCTTGCTGTTCTTCCTATTCTATGAATATAATCTGTTGCATCAGAGGAAATGTCATAATTATAAACATGACTTACCCCCTCAATATCTAAACCACGTGCAGCAACATCAGTACAAATTAAAACACCAGTTCCATTTTTCTTAAATTCACTTAAAACCATTGATCTCTTTTTTTGATCAAGACCTCCATGGATAGCTTTTGCTTTAACTCCTATTCTTATTAAATTGTCAGCGACAAAATCTACATTTCTTCGTGTATTGCAGAAAACTAAAACAAAATTTGATTCTTCTTTTTTTAATAAATATACTAATAACGAAAATTTTTTATGGTCAGGAACATCATAATAAACCTGTTTCAATTTAGAAGGGTCGACATAGGGTGTTACAGATATTTCGACAGGATTTTTTGTATATTTTTTAGATAGATAATCTATGCCTTGGGTAATTGTAGCTGAAAACATCATGGTTTGTCTTTCTTTAGGGCACTCATTGATTATTTTTTCAACATCTTTTCTAAATCCCATATCAAACATTCTATCTACTTCATCTAAAACAAGAAATTTAACCTTGTTCAATCTTAATGTTCTTCTATTTAAATGGTCTAAAATCCTTCCAGGAGTTCCCACAAGAATATCTGCTGCAAAAAGTTTTCTTATCTGAGGTCCAATTCTTACTCCCCCATAAACAGCTAAGACATTTAGTTTTTTGTTTTCGCCAAATTTTCTTATTGAAGTTGCAACTTGTTCTGCAAGTTCTCTTGTTGGAGTTAATATCAAAGACTGAATTTCTCTATTTGGTTTTAGGTTTTCAAGAATTGGAGATGCAAAAACTAATGTCTTTCCACTTCCTGTTGCAGAACCTCCAATAATATCTTTTCCAGCCAATGCTACAGGTATTGCTTTCTCTTGAATTTCAGATGGTTCTCTAAAACCAGATTGTTTCAGAACATCTATTAATTCTTTGCTTAATCCTAATTTTGCGAAATTTTCCATTTTAAGAATTCTCTATTAAAATAATTAAATAATTACAATAAGAAATTATGCTTTTTTTACATTAACTGCTTTTAATCCTTTGTCGCCTTGTTCCGTAGAAAATTCAACTGCATCATCTTCATGAATTGTTATGTCATTTTCTAAACCAGACTTGTGCACAAAGTAATCTTTTCCGTCATCTCCGGTTATGAAACCGAATTCTTTTTCGTGATTAAAAAACTTTACTTTTCCTTTCATTTTTTTTATTTTTCTCCTATATTTTATATTTTATATTGGTAAAACCAATTAACAAAAAATCTTCAAGAATTATTCTTGAGCGTAAGTCATTGGAAACATTTTATTGCTCAAGACTCACTAACAGATTGTTATGTAAATTGATGAGAATTGGGGTTTATAAAGTTTGGGGGAAGTATTTAGATATTAATTATTCTTTTTTCTTCAACCTTCTTTTTAGAATTATCTTCTTTCCATATCCTTCCCCTCTTTAACCAAACCAACCTAACTTCTCCCCTCTCGGTAATTTCTTTATTGCATACTCGCACTTACATGCATCAGATTTATCTTTGCACGGATTGGCCCGAAGCAATCTCTTAAAACCCTTTTTGAAAACATACTTGCTTCCCTTTCCCTCTGCATGTGCATTCATTCGAGCATCAATATCATTTGTCACACCAGTATAAAATGAACCATCCTCACATTCAAGAATATAAACATACCATTGTTTTTTCATTATACTTTAATAATCCCCAACTGCCAATCTTTCAAAACAAACTTTGCAGCCCTATCAGAATCAACATCTCCACCTTTTTGCAAAAAACCTTTGCTCTTCCCTATCTTTTCAATTAAATCCTCTGCATTATCAAATTTAATTTTATAAAATTCCTCCAATTCTTTTTTGTTGCTCTTCACAATTTCATTGAGAGCAAATTCTGGATCCTTAACTTGATTATATGATTTCCCTCCAACTTTGACATTTTGTGCAATCTTCTCCTCACTAGTCATAGAATACTTCTCAGAAGAAATAACTCCTGGAGAATCCAACAAAACTATATCTTCAGTTAATCTCAATTTTTGAATTCCTTTTGTAAACCCGGCATCAGCCCCTATCTTCGCAGAAGTTCTTCTAATTAAAAGATTAATCAAAGAACTTTTCCCTGTGTTAGGATACCCAACGATTCCCACATGAACACGATTAAAATCCCCTGTACTCTTAACTTTCGCTGCTTCCTGTTTAATTTTATCTCTCAATTCATTAATACCTTTTCTATTTTTACATGAAACAAAAACTCGCGGATTCAAACTTTTATCCCTTTTCCTAGTAAGGTCAGACTTATTCAAAACATAAATTATCTTCTTACCTTTATCCTTAATCAATTTTTCAATCGCTTTATTTTGCATCTCTTTAGGAAACCTCGCGTCAAGAATCTCTAAAATAATATCTGAAATTTCAATTACTTTCTCCAACAACAAAGGATACTTCCCTCGTTGCTTCTTCATATTCTTTAATTTTTTCTCTGAACGCGCCTGCCTTTTTGTTGTCATTAAATATTAAAGAAGAAAGAGTTTTTTAAATTCAACGCCCACGCCAGGCACTTAGGATTAGTTCAACGCCCTTTTATTTATCTTCATATTTAAGGGGATTTAGCTTTTTAAAAAGTTTCTAAACTTTCATAATCTTCTCTGCAAGATCCTCTATCTCTAGCTTCTTTAATAAGTGCATCACTTTCTTTTTTCTGAGTTATTGGATCTCCAATTTGAACAGCAGTTGCAGGGCTTCCAGAGTCAATTGCTTCTGAAGAAAAAGTTGCTCCATGAATTCCATCTTTTCCAACTCTTCCCCCAACCATTACAACATAATCTCCAGGCATCGCCTGTTTTTCATGCATTGGTTGCCCATTTCTCTCTCTTGGAATCAACCCGACAGTTCCTACAAACACTAATGGTTTTCCTCTGTAGCTCTCATCGAAAAAAACAAACCCTTGGGGTGTTGGAATTCCGGAACAATTTCCTCCAACATTAACTCCCTCAATAACACCCTCCATTATTCTTCTTGAAGATAACATTTTTTGAGTTTTATTTTTTCCCTTATACAACTCTCTTGAATCTGTAGGATCAGCAAAACAAAATCCGTATCTGTTTATAATTGGTTTTGCTCCCATTCCAAAACCCATTGGATCTCTGTTAACTCCGACAATCCCAGTTATAGCACCACCAAAAGGATCAAGTGCACTTGGAGAATTATGTGTTTCAGCTTTGTCACAAACTAAAAATTCTTCATCAAATACTATTCCTCCAGCATTATCTGTGAATACAGAAACACAGAAATCTTTATCTCCTTTTTTACTTCTTATTTCATTTGTTGCTTTTTTAATAAAAGTTGAAAACAATCCTTCTTTGAATTCATCTATAGAATCTGCAAAGATTGTATGCTTACAATGCTCACTCCATGTTTGTGCAATTGATTCTAATTCAAGATCTGTTGGATTTCTTCCCAAGCCATTAAAATAATTTTGAACAGATTTCATATAAGCTAAATCCATAGATAATGGCCCTCTTCTTGTTCCATCAGGATTTGCAATCCCTTGTTTACCAATTACTGACAATTGCTCATCACTAGCGTGCAATATATCTACTAATCCTGCAACTGGCTCCTCATGAAGTCTTACTCTTGGAACTATTGCATCCATTCCCCTGTCTTTTCTAAACTCATCATAACTCTTAACTGAAGCTCTCTGAATTATCGGATTTGAAAAAGAATCTCCAATCTTAACAGCATCTTCTCTTGTTAAATTTCCTGATAAAAACATTATCTGCGAATTATAAATAGTTTGACCGTCTAAATTTCTCTTAAAGCGATCTTGTACAATTTCTCTTGCAGTAGTTCCAACATTATCAGTTACTCCAGGTAAAAATCCAACTTCAATAGCATAATCAAATTTTTCTGGTGCTTTCGGCCGATTTATTCCAGCTTCCTGTGTTACAGGATTAGAAAGCATAGAGGCAATAGAGCCTAATTCTTTTTCATCTGGAGAAATATCAAGAGTATAAACATCAGTGAGATTTACATTATCAACATGAAAACCCATTGATTGTATTTTCCTTTTCCTTACTTCTGCTCTTGTGTCTCCAGTTTTTGTAATAATTTCTATTCTATTTGCCATTTGACATTTTGTAAAAAATATTATTTAAAGATTATTGTATCGGAGATTAATACAGCGCCCACGCCGAGATGACGGGGGGAGTTCAAACACACAAAAAATATAAATATCTCTTCTAAGATTATTAATAAAAGAGAGATTTAGAAGAATTAAGAAAATGAAAATAGCAATACATGCCCCAAGAGTTTCATATTATATGGGGGGAGCAGAGAGATATATCATAAATTACACTAAAGAATTAAAAAATTTAGGAGAAGATGTTTATCTCATAACATATGATGCTCCTGAAAAAAGTGAATGGTTTAAAGAATTTAAGAAAAAATTTAAAGGAAAAATAATATTAATCAAATCAAAAAAGATAGACTTGCAATTTAAAAAATTTCAAAATGCGACAAAACCTTTATTATGGGATAAAGAATCTTTATTATTCGGAAACGAATCTAAATCTTTCTATGAGAAAAAGCATTTTGATTTAATTG
The DNA here is from genome assembly GCA_964555925.1 of Candidatus Woesearchaeota archaeon. Lineage (GTDB taxonomy): Archaea > Nanobdellota > Nanobdellia > Pacearchaeales > GW2011-AR1 > ASMP01. The sequence goes on along the minus strand of CAZKUJ010000008.1, from coordinate 3,873 downwards.
TATTACATTATAATGTAGATTGCATTAATATTTATAAAAAGGATAAATTATGTTTACATTTACATGGTCTCCCAGATAAAGCAAGGAAGATAGAACGCAAGGCGGTAAAGGTTCCTAACAAAATTATTGCTGTATCAAATTATGTAGCAGAAGGATGGAAAAAACTATATCGAATAAATAAGAAGATTTCAATAATTCATAATGGGATAAACTTCAAAAAGATTGGAAAAATAAACAAAAAAATAGATGTTCTCTTCTTTGGTAGAATTATAAAGATAAAGGGAGTAGACACATTAATCAGATCAATAAAAATCTTAAAGATAAATATTAAAAATATTAACGTTAAAATAATTGGAGACGGTCCTGAAAGAAAACACCTCATGCTATTAGCAAAAAAATTAAAATTATCCAAGGATATAGAATTTACTGGAAAAATAAGCGACCAAAAATTAACAAAAAATATTTCAGAAGCAAAAATTTCTGTCTTCCCTTCTTATGCTAGAGAAGGTGTAATGACCACAATCCTAGAAGCAAGCTTGCTTGGTTCAGGAATCATTGCAGCTAATGCTTGTAGCAATAAAGAATTTATAAAAAATAACTATGACGGACTTTTGTTTGAATCAAAAAATCCTTCCGATTTGGCAAAGAAAATAAAAAAATTATTATTAAATGAAAATCTTAGAATGAAGTTAATTAAAAACTCACGTCAGAAATTGAGTAATTTTTCTTGGAACAAACAGACAAAAAAGATATTAAAAGTATACCAAAAATAACTATTTCCAAATTTTTGTAGGGTTTTGGTTAATTGAAAAACGAAATAGAAATCTTTCAATTTTTCTTATCAAGGAATATAAGAGAAACAATAGTTTTATACTAAACTTTTGTTTTTTTATGTAACTTTTATTTAAGATTAATTGGGAATGATTTCTTATATCTCTAAATTCAGGATAAGTTTCTCTTAAATTCTCTAAATCAAAATAGATTCTCTTATATGCATTAAAATGTTCTATTAAGGAGACAAAAGGGGTATAATAAACAATAGAATCATAACGATTTCTTATTCTATCTTTTCCATAATTAAATATAATATAATCGGGAATATAAGAATCATCACCAACAATTTTTTCATTTTTAGGTTTAGACCAATAATTTTTAGACCTTAAAAGAAAAGTTCTTCCATGAAAAAATATTTTAGACTTTAATTCATGTGAGAAAGAAGTATTTTTATTTTGAGTATCATAAATTGTATAGGGGTGATATTCTTCAACATTCAATAGACTAATTTCAGACATGGGATGTCTGGATCTTATATTAAGAACCTTATCTAAAAAAGATTTCCAGATATTATTTCCTTGGTAGTCTCTCGCTATAGGAAAAGAACCAACTGCAATAAGCCTAGGATATTTTTCCAACTCATTTATTAATATTTTGATACTATCCTTTTTTAAGATTATATCTGCATCAACAAATAATATCGGAACATCTAATTTTATTTTTTTAATGGCAGCTTCCTGCGCGTTAAGTTTTCCCTTAGCAGATTCTAATATTTTTATATTCAAAAGAGAGTATTTATGCTTGCATTTAATTGCAATATCAAGTGATTTATCTAAACAACCATTTAAAATTAAAAAGGTGTTAAAACAATACTTAGTTTCTTGAGCAGATTTATTTAATGATTTTATACAAGCCTTTAAACTTTGTTCTTTATTGTGGATAGGAATAATAATAAATATTTTATTCATGTTTTAAGATATAAATAAAATATGTGCTGAGTTTATTTATTATAGGAATCTTCTCTAACAGATAATCAACAAACAAAAAATTTTTGATGGTGTCGGGAGAAAGAATGTAATTTCCTTTCATATTTTTTATGGGGGTAGTTAGTATAGATAATCTTATTGTTTTATCCCTCTTAAGATTTTGGTTACGAAACATCTTATTATATTCTTTATCTGTATAAGGCTGATAAATCTCATTTCCCAAAGGTTTAATTTCTTTTCCACAAATCTTGTTCACAAAATTTGTAAATATTCTTATTATTTTCCCCAAACATAATTTATTATCTACAGTTAGGATGATTATCCCGTTTTTATTTAAGATTCTTTTCATTTCTTTAAGCGCTTTTTCTGGATGAGGATAGTGAACCAATGCTTCAGAACATAAAACTAAATCAAATTTTTCTTTTAAGTGAATCCTTTCTGCATCTCCTTTGATGAGTTTAACTTTTAAATTTAATTTCTTAATATGATTTAACATCTGCTGAGAAATATCAAAACAAGTATAATCTCTTCCTTCATTTAAAATAGCAGCATATCTTCCTCTCCCTGAAGGAATATCAATAATTTTCTTTAAATTTTTAGTTTCCACAATTTTCTTTATGATCTTTTCCTGCCTCAAATAAATTTCTTTTTTATCGTTATTATGAGGATCCCACCAATTGTATACAGTATTTGGTTTAGAAAAATATTTTTTAATTATTTTTTTATTCATCTTTAAAAGTCACGCTATAAGAAATTGAATTTTTAAAATCTTCATTTAAATCTTTTTTAAGATTTTTTAAAAAATTAGGTTTTAAATTTATATTTTTTAAATTGTCTAAATCAACCCATTCAATACTCTTTATTTTCCCCCCATCATTGGTTAATCTGCTTCTATCTTCTTTCACGATTTCGGATAGAAAGAAAAGGTTAATCACTCTTTTTGATTTGTTTTTATTGTCAATATATTCGTTTATATAAACAGGCTTAATAATTTTTACTTCTTCTCCAGTCTCTTCTAATGTTTCTCTTATAGCTGCCTCTTCAATGGTTTCTCCAAATTCCATCCCTCCGCCAGGAAGTAAATAAAAAATATTTCCATTATATTCTGATTTTACTAAAAGTAATTTATCATTCTTGATGACAATCGTTGCGGGCCTAATTCCTATTTTTTCTGCCATTTTATTTATTTAATTATATTCTACCCTTTACAAATTTAACTAATTGATCAGTACTCCCTTGAAAATAAAACCCTTCTACTTCCTTAACAAAATCTTTTGTCATTGAAATTCTCTTTTGAGCTAATTCTTCTGTATCTAATGAAGGAAGTAAATATTCAAAATAGTTAACAAATTTAGTATCTCCCCTAATTCTTCTAGAAAATTCTTTTGTTAGGTGCCAAAAGAGGTCCAATGGAGCAAATTGATTTATGATTGGTTCTTTAAGTCCATGGTCTAAGTGAGGTAAGATTACTAATTCCACTTTGGGCTTTTTATACTCATCACACTTTATTTCTTTAAAACTACCTGAATCATTCACAAATCTTTTTTTTATTATTTCTTTTCTTAAAGGAATACCTCTAGAACCACCCATCATCAATCCTTTTTCTAAATTTAACAATGTTTTTTCATCTGAAAAAAAAGTATAGCCATTATCTACAAGTTCTAATGCACAAGTACTTTTCCCAAGATTTGTAGCTCCCCCAAAGAATAATATGCCTTTGTCTCCTTTGTATACAGAAGAAGAACTTATTGAGCATATACCTAATTTATCTTGCCTTTCTCTCTCCATAAGGTATTCACATAAAACAACATAACTTCGATTATCTGCATCACCAGAAAGAATCGCTTCGGGATATTCCATCTGTACCAATTTTTTTAAATTAGAATCAGTATAAACTTTTACACTTCCTTTCCCTTTGGAGATAATTCCATTTGGTATATAATGAAAGGTAAATGAATCTGATAGAATTTTTTCTATTAATGAATCCTGTGCAGTTATTTCTCCTTTAACATTCACAGATTTTATAATTAATTGTTTCATAAACAAGGATGTGGGGAGCACTTTAAAAATCTTCCCAATGTTACTACTTTAAAGAAACAAAGCGCCCACGCCG
>CAZKUJ010000007.1:0-24635 GCA_964555925.1 Candidatus Woesearchaeota archaeon | reverse complement strand
TGTTGACTAATCTTGCAGGTGAATTCTCAGAAAGACTTGAAAATTAAGCCACAAATAGGTTTTATTATAACTTTGTAGGAGTTACAAAAGAAAGATTTAAAAAGATAAACGATGCTTAATTATTATGATAGAGATGAAAAAACTAACTTTTAATCCAAGGACATTAGGTGAGGAGATTGTTAAAGATTCTCTAGAAGCTGTTAGTCAATTAGAGAAGAAAGAACCTCTTTATTTAGTTGGAGGTATGGGGGTTCAGAGTTATTTTCCCACGCTCCTTAGAAGGCCCACATCAGATTTAGATTACTCTATAGTTAGGCCGTTGGGATATCCTGGTTTTAAAGAAATGGTTAAGCCTATTCAAGAATTTTTACAAGATAAAAAATATTTTGTTCAACCTAAAAAGGGTTCTAGTGCATCTATGTTGTTTGTTTATGATAGAAAAACAGAAGATGGTTTAGCTATAGAATTTGCAAGAAGAAATAAAAATAATTTTCAAAAAAGGCAGAATATTTTAGAAAGAGAATTTGAAAATGCAAAATCAAAAATAATCGAAGGAAGAACTAAATCATATACAGTTGCTTGTCCAGAAGACCTTGCTATTCCAAAACTCGTGAGATTGATAAATTCACTTGAAAGATCTCCTAGACTTGAAGAACTTTTGCCAGATGGCCTGAAATCTCTATCTAATGAAGATATTAAAAAAACACTTAGAAAAATAGCAGATTTAAGAGAAGAAACTATGATAAGTTCTGGAGATATAGGTTTAGTAGAGAAACTTAGATTTATTTCAGATTTATATGATGTTAGAGCACTTGCAGAAATTACTGGATTTAATGATGATTACTTTAACAAAATAGAAAAAGAATGGCTATCAATAGATTCAAAGCCAGAACTTAGAAAAAGAATATTTGAAGTAACTCTGCCTGAAAGAAAATTTGAATAAACTTAATAAACTCTTCTTCTTTTTTATAGATTATGCCTGAAATAGAGAATAAAAAAGATTATAATAAACTCGGACTTAAATGCGGACTTGAAATTCATCAACAGTTAAACAGCAGAAAATTATTTTGCAATTGCCCTTCTGTTCTAAGAAAAGATGAGCCGGATTTTAAAATTGAACGAAAACTTCACGCTGTTGCTGGAGAATCTGGAGAAATTGACATTGCTGCAATTTATCAGACTTCTCTCGGAAAAAACTTTATTTATGAGGGTTATGGCACTACTTGCCTTGTTGAACTTGACGAATCTCCCCCGAATTCTTTAAATTTAGAAGCCCTAAAAATTGCTCTTCACATTTCTTTGTTATTGAATTGCAAAATAGTTCCATTAACTCAAATAATGAGAAAAACAGTCATTGATGGAAGCAATACTTCTGGTTTTCAAAGAACTGTTTTAATTGCTAAAGATGGATGGGTAGAAACAGAGCATGGAAGAGTTGGTATTCAATATGTCTATCTTGAAGAAGATGCTGCCAGAATAGTTGATGCAGAAAAAAAGATATTTAGATTAGATAGGCTTGGAATTCCTCTTGTGGAAATTGTAACAGCTCCAGACATTAAAACTCCTGAACAAGCAAAAGAAATTGCATTGTATATAGGCCAGATTTTGAGAGCCTGCAATGTTCGCAGGGGAATTGGAACAATAAGGCAAGATATTAATGTGAGTATCGAAGGGCATCCCCGAGCTGAAATAAAGGGTTTTCAAGATCCAAAAATTTTTGTTAGAGTTGTTGAGAAAGAAGTTGAAAGACAATTAAGAAATCTAAATGAAAAAAAGAAAAATCTTGCTTTAGAAGTTAGAGGGGCAAATCCTGATGCCACGACAAGATATTTAAGACCTTTGCCAGGTGCTGCAAGAATGTACCCTGAAACAGACCTGCTTTTATTAAAAATATCAAGAGAAATGATTGATGAAGCTAAAAAAACACTGCCGAAATTAAAGACAGACTTGGTGAAAGAGCTTGAAAAAGATAAATTGAACAAAGAGATGATTTCTTTATTATTAAAACAAGGCAAATTAGAAGATTTTAAGGAAATGATTAAAATTGTCAATAAGCCACACCTTGTTGTTAAGACACTTCTTATTTTTCCTAAAGAAATTGCGAGTCATGAAAAAATTCCTTTTAAGAAAGTTGAAAAAATACTGAACAAAGATATGTTGGGTTCTGTTCTCGAAAATTTTAAAAAAGGAAAAATTACAGAAAAACAAATTAAATCTGTTCTGGAAAACATTGTGAAAGGAATAGATTATGGGGCTTCGTTTAAATTGGATAAAATTTCTTCTTCTGCTCTTGAAGAAAGGATTATGAAGCTCATCAAAGAAAAACCAGGACTTTCTCCAAATGCTTACATGGGATTAATTATGAAAGAATTTAAAGGCAGAATTTCTGGAAGCGAGGTCATGGAAATTATTAAAAAGCATATCTAATATAAATAGAAATGGAAAGAATTTATGTTTCTGATTTAAAAATTGGGAGGGAAGTTTTACTTAGGGGCTGGATTCATGAAATTCGTGAATTATCCAAAACAAAATTTATTCTTCTTAGAGATTTCTCTGGAATTGTTCAGTGTGTAATTAAAGATGAAAAATTAATTAGAAATTTCCACGGGCTAACACTTGAAAGTGTTATTGAAATTAATGGCAAGGTTAAGAAGGCTAATATTAAAGCTGAATTTGCCCGCAACGACGTTGAAATTGAAATATCAAACTTTAAAGTTTTAAACAAAGCAGAAGAACTGCCAATTCAAGTCAATGAAAAAACCATAACTACAGAACTTGCAAAAAGACTTGATTATAGGTCTCTTGATGTTAGAAAACCAAGAATTGCTGCTATTTTTAAAATTCAATCAACAATAATAAATGGATTTAGAGAGTTTTTTTATAAGAATAAATTTGTTGAAATACAACCCCCTGGCATTATTGCGACATCTACAGAAGGGGGGACAGATTTATTTGAACTTCAATATTTTGAAAGAAAGGCATATCTCGCCCAAAGCCCACAGCTTTACAAGCAGTTAATGGCGATTTCTCTTGAAAAAGTTTTCTCTACAAATACAATATGGAGGGCTGAAAAGCACGATACTACTAGGCATATAAATGAAATAAGGCAGATGGATATTGAATGTGCGTTTTATAATGATGTTGAGATAATGAAATGGCTTGAAAAAGTTGTGCAATCTATTGTTAAAAAAGTAATTGAAGAATGTTCTAAAGAACTTAAAATTTTAGAACTTAAATTAGAAATTCCTAAAGCTAAATATCTTACATATAAAGAAGCTGTGGATTTATTATCAAAAAAAGGAATTAAGATTAAATATGGAGATGATTTTGAGCCCCAAGCAGAGAGGAAGCTTTGCGATTTATTTCCAAACACAATTGTTTTTACATATGAATGGCCAATAGAATTGAAGCCATTTTATATCTGGCCCAAAAATAAAGAAAAAGGGGTTTCTGGAGGATTCGATGCTCTTTTTGGAGGATTAGAAATTTCTTCTGGGGGTCAAAGAGTCAATATCCCTGAAATTTTAATTCAGCAGCTTAAATTAAAGAACTTAAATCCAGAAAATTTTAAATGGTATGTTGATGCTTTTAGATTTGGGGCCCCGATGCATGCAGGATGGAGTATTGGTTTGGAAAGATTGACTCAAGCAATCTGCAAGCTTGATAATATTAGGGAAGGAACTTTATTTCCAAGGGATAGAAGAAGATTAACCCCTTAAAAATTAAATGATAAATAAAAAATTTATATCTATTGCTGAAGCATTAAAAAAAGGAAGCGGAAGAGTAGCTGTGCATGGATGGATTTATCGCGAAAGAGGGAGCAATGAGTTTAAGTTTATTGTGTTGAGAGATTCTAGTAATATAATTCAATGTATTCTTAAAAAAGATAAATTTCAAGATAAATGGGAAGAAATTGATAAACTACAAGTAGAATCATCATTAGAAATTGAAGGAAGCATAAAAAAAGATAAAAGAGCTCCCACTGGCTACGAGATTGACGTTGATGAAATAAATATTGTCGGAATTTCTAAGGATTTTCCTATAAATAAAAGTTTGAATGAGGAGCTTCTCGGAGATAGAAGACATTTATGGTTAAGAAGTCGAAAGATGACTGCTATAATGAAGATAAGAAGCACTGTATTTAATGTAATTCACGAATATTTTAGGAAAAATAAATTTTATGAATATCAAAGCCCAATTCTTCAAGCTGTTCAGTGTGAGGGAGGAAGTAGTTTGTTTAATGTAGATTATTTTGGGAAAAAAGGAGTATTTCTTGCGCAGACTTGGCAATTATATGCCGAACCTGCAATATTTGCTCTTGAAAAAATTTATACATTGGCCCCTTCATTTAGAGCAGAAGAAAGCAAGACTTCGAGACATCTGACAGAATATTGGCATGCTGAGATGGAAGTTGCTTGGGCTAGTTTTAAGGAGATTCAGGATTATGGTGAAGGATTGATAAAACATGTTGTAAAAAAAGTATTAAAAGAAAATAAACTCGAGCTTGAAATTCTAAAGAGAGATATTAAAAAATTAGAACCCACTGTAAAAAAGAATTTTCCAAGAATGACCTATGATGATGCTTTAAAAATATTAAAAGAAAAAGCAAAAATAAAGATTACTTGGGGAAAAGACTTGAGAACAATTGAAGAAGATGCATTATCCAAGCTTTATGATACTCCAATAATTGTCACAAATTATCCTAAAGAGGTAAAAGCATTTTATATGAAAGAAACAGAAGGAAATCCAAAAGTTGTAAATGGATGTGATTTTATTGCACCTGAAGGATATGGCGAGATTATTGGTGGAAGCGAGAGAGAAGCAGATCCTGAAAAAATAAAGAAAAGATTAATTGAAATGAAAGAAAATCCAGAACATTATTCTTTTTATTTGGATACTAGAAAATATGGAAGTGTTCCTCATGGAGGATTTGGTATGGGTGTTGAAAGAGTTATTTCTTGGATTTGTGGGCTTGAAACAATTAAAGACGCAATCGCGTTTCCTAGAACTATGACTAGATACAAGCCCTAAGCTGCTTTGTTTCTATTTTTCGGGGTTTAGAAACGTTTAAAAATACTAAAAATACAGAGGTTTATTCTAAACAAAGATTTTCAAAATGGAAGAAGACTACGAAGAAGACACAGAAGAACCTGAAGAAGATGAAGAAGAAGGTTCTAAAGAGGAAGAAGACGATTCGCAATAAAATTCCTTTTAATTTTTCTTTTTCTTTTATTTTTTTATAAAATTTGTAATTTTTATAGCAATACTTAAAAACTTTGGCTTTTTTTGTGAAATATGAAGATAAATGGAATTGAATTGAAATGGCTTGGGCATGCAGGATTTTTGATAAAAAATGCAAAAACTATTTACATTGACCCTTATAATATAAAAGAAAATTTAGAGCCCGCAGATATCATTTTAATTACACATAGCCATTATGATCATTGTAGTTACCCAGATATGGGAAAAATCATTAAAGGAGGAACAAGAATTGTTGCTTCTGCAGATTGCCAAAGCAAAATAACTAAGTTTAAGGTTCCCATAAAAATAGAGCTTATAGAACCAAACCAAGAATTAGACCTCGGTGAGATAAAAATTTATGCTCTTCCTTCTTATAATATTGATAAACATTTTCATCCAAAAGACGAGTCTTGGATGGGTTATGTGATAAAAATTGGTGATACAACAATTTATCACGCAGGAGATTCTGATTTAATTCCAGAAATGCAAAAACTTACAGGATATAAAAAATCTGGAAAAGAATTTGTTGCTTTGCTTCCGGTTGGGGGAAGATTTACTATGAGTGCAGAAGAAGCTGCGAATGCTGCAGCATTAATAAAACCAACTCTGGCAATTCCAATGCATTGGGGATCTGTTGTGGGAAGTGAAGAAGACGCAAAAGAATTTGTTGAACTATGTAAAGAGTTTGGAATTAAAGCAGAAATTTTGGAAAGAGATTAAAAAATTCTTTAAAATTTTATTTTTTATTGCTTTTTCTTTAAAAAACACCTATTCTGCACTAGAGAAATATTTTTAAAGAAAAAGAGCTTTGTTTTTTTATAAAATATTAATTTATTCAATTGGGGATTGAATAAATTAATTATATCGAGGTGAATTCTTTGTTACTAGTTGGGGGTTTGTCAACTATTTAAACTTTTCGCAGAAAATTAGGTGGCAAATCTTCAAAAAGTAAAATAAAAAGATGAAAGGAGGTAAAAAAATGGTGTTAGATTTTGCAAAAGAAGCAATTCAGAACGCAGAAACCCACAGTATCAACTTTGATGATTTGAAGGCTGGTAAGGCTAATATCAAGGTTATTGGTGTTGGAGGAATGGGGTGCAATGCAGTAACTTGGCTTTTCAATAAAGGAATCAGTGGAGCAACTGTTTATGCAATAAATACAGATGCCTTGCATTTGAGTGTTTCTAAGGCAGATGAGAAAATTCTTCTTGGTAAAGAACTAACAAGAGGTTTAGGTGCAGGAGGAAAACCAAATGTGGGTAGAGAAGCAGCAAAAGAAGCTCTTTCAGATTTGAAGAAGGCTGTTTCTGGTGCAGATATGGTTTTTGTTTTAACTGGTCTTGGTGGTGGAACAGGAACAGGAGCTACACCTGTTGTTGCACAACTTGCTAAGGAAACAGGGGCTGTTGTTATCGCTGTTGCTACAATGCCTTTTGATTCAGAAAAAGCAAGAATAGACAAAGCAGAGTTTGGTTTGCAAGAATTAAGAGAAGTTACAGATACATGTGTTATACTTGACAATAACAGACTTGTAGACATTGCTGGCCAATTACCTATTGAACAGGCCTTTGCTGTCGCAAATGAGCTTGTAAGCACAATGGTAAAAGGTATTGTTGAAACAATTACTTTACCAAGTTTGATTAACTTAGACTATGCTGACGTTTCTGCAATAATGAAGAATGGTGATGTTGCTGTTATTGGTATCGGAGAAGCAGACACACAAGACAGAGTAAATGAAGCAGTTAGGCAAGCACTTACGCATCCTCTACTTGACGTGGATTATAAAGGTGCTAATGGAGCTTTAATACATGTTACTTGTGGTCCGGATTTAAAATTAGAAGAGTTTGACCATATTGGAAGAATTGTCTCTGATAATTTAAGTCCAGAAGCTAATGTGATAATTGGTGCTAGAATTAGTAAGGAATTTACTGGAAGAGTAAGGGTTATCACTATTATGACTGGCGTTAGATCACCTTATCTGCTTGGAAGAAACTTTGAAGAAAAAACTCAACCTTCTAGAGAGATCTCTGATTTAGGGATAGAGGTTTGGAGATAAGTTATAGAAAATTTCAAAGATAATTTATTTTTAACTTGGGCGTATTTTACGCCCTTTTTTATTTTTTAGAATTATTTATTATTCTTAAACATCTAATTTCTTTTCTTCTTTCATCTTCTTATGTCCGTAGGAATTGAAATAAAGAATATTATCAAGATCTATCTTTGCCTTTCGCGAATATTTTTTTTCATATTCAAAACCAATAGGAAACACGGCTTCAATATTTATTTTTTCTGGAATTTCTAGTATACTTTTTAATTGAGACTCAATAAAGTGTCCAACCCAGCAGGTAGAGAGTCCCTCCTCTTCTAATTTTAATAGAAAATTTTGAATTGCTGCACCTGCTTGCTGTCTCGCGTAAATCTCCCCCCTTTCTTCATATGCATTAACTAATCTAGGAGTATTTGAGCAAACAACCACAATATATTTTGCTTGAGTAATAAAATCTTGCTGTGCTACTTTAGCGATTTTTTTTATTTTTTCAACATCATCTACAAGAATGAATTTTAAAGTATTATATCCTCCGGCAGCAGGAGCGTATCTTGCAGCGTCAATGCATTCAATAATATCACGCCAATCAGGTCTTTTTGATTTAAACTTTCTCACGCTTTTCCTTGATTGAATTGCTCGAGTAAGATCCATAAATTAATTAGAATCCTTTAATATAAAAAGGTTATGAATTCAAAAGCTAATTATTCCTCCACCTAAAACTTTTTTTCCTTTGTATAGAACAATTGCTTGTCCTTCAGAGACACCAGAAATGGGTTTTTTTAGAAGAACTCCAAATTGTTTTTTACTTTTATTGTAAGACAATATACTAGGTAATAATTCACCAACCTGGCGTATTCTTGTAGAAACTTTGGAAATTTTACTTTTACTTGGAATTTCTGAAATCCAGTGTGGATTTTTTATAATTATTTCTTTTTTGTAAAGTGAAGAATGTCCTTCTGGAGCTGCGATGATGGTGTTTGTTCTTGGAATTTTTATTGCCACATACCATCTTTTTAGTTGCTTTCCTTTACCTTTTTCTATTTCTATTCCAAAGCGGGGGCCGATTCTTTGTCCAATAGTATAATAATAAATTCCGTCGTGTTGTCCAATTGTTTTCCCCTCAGGCGAAAGAATTTTTCCTTTTTTTGGTTTTATTTTCTTCTGAAGAAATTTTTTGAGATTTACTTTTCCTATAAAACAGATTCCAACTGTTCCTTTTTTGTTGTAGTTTTCAAATTGATTTTCTTCTGCGATTTTACGTACATGCTTTTTGGTATACTCTCCAATCGGAAATAAAGAATGTCGTAAATCTTTTTGGTTTAATCTATATAAAAAGTAAGATTGGTCTTTTGTTTCATCTTTTCCTCTAAGAAGTTTATAACTTCCTTTTGTCTTTTTTATTCTTGCGTGATGTCCTGTAACAATAAAATCCGCCTTTATTTTTTTAGCGACTTCCCATAAAAGAGGAAATTTAATTTTCTGATTGCAATCTATATCTGGATTAGGAGTTATACCTTTTCTATAAAGATTAAACATTTCCTGCACTACCTCTTTTCGATATTGCTTTTCAAAATCTAATGTTATTAGGGGAATGTTAAGTCTTGCAGCAATTTTCATAGCGATTTTTCTTTCTTCTTTCCATCTGCAAACCCCTTTATCTTTTTTTTCTGACCAATTTTTCATAAAAGCGCCCACAACCTCATAACCTTTTTTCTTCATTAAAAGCGCAGCCACGCTTGAATCTACACCTCCAGACATGGCAACCAGAACTCTTTTCTGCTTCATAAAGAAAATATTGTAAGCTTATTAAAAAAGCTTTCTCCAAAAATTTCAGAAAACGTCCCGGGCAGGACTCGAACCTGCGACCCCATGGTTTCTGCAATTTTTCTTGATTGTAGAAAATCTGATTTATCAGATTTAACAGCCATGTGCTCTAACCGACTGAGCTACCGGGACTCGAATTTAGTAAAAGAAAACTCTATTTAAAAGTTATTCCTTAAGCCCAAAATCATAAATCGGTTTTGTTTGGTGTTTCTCAAGATAACCATATACATTTGCCTGCTTTGAACCCCTTATTAATGAAATAATAGCTTCTCTTGCATTTGAGATTTGTTCTGAATCTCCAATTATACCCACTTTATTGCCTTTTAACTCAAAAAAGCACCGAGTTAGAGTTCCGAGAGTTTTTAGGGTTCTGCCGTTTTTGCCTATAATTCTTGCCCGTATGATTTTCAAATCTTTTCTTTTTGTATAGTCTTTTATATTTAGAAATTCAAATTCATAATCTTGCTCTTTAATGCTTAAAGCTACTGAAAATGGAAATCCAAATTCAAGTGCTTCAATAACCTTTTCTGCAGTATATTCATCTTCTGGTTTTCCTTGAATTTCAATTTCTTTTCCTTGATTTTTTATTTTAATATCTAGTTTTTTCTCTAACTTTATCTTATTTTTTGAAATTCTTGGACTTTTATCACAGATAAATTCTTTCATACTATTCTCTAATTAATTTCTATTAAATAGTTTTTGATTTCTAGAAAGAGTAACTGAAAAGGGTTATTTCTATTCAAAAATCTAAATTATCTGACTTTAGATATCCTTTTTTCTTTAACCATTCAATTTGATTTATTTTATATTTGAAAATAACATCTCCTTTTTCTTTGTCAAATTCCCAAGGCTCTATAATGACAACATCTCCTGGACGAAGCCAAAGAAATCTTTTCAATCTTCCAGGCACACGACAATTTCTTTTTTTTCCATCAAGGCAGTTTACGAGCATTTTATTACCACCGAGCCTTTGTTCTATAATTCCGATTGTTTCTTCTTTTCTTGGTAACCTTACCCGCACAATTTTTTCTTCAGAATTTTCGTTTTCCATTTGAAATTAATTCTTATACTAATTTATTAGATATTATAAATTTAATTTTTTAGATTTAAAAAAGTGCAAGAGAAAAAGGGACACCCTTTATTTCTCCCACTTCTTCTTGAGCAATAATTCCCGCCCTTAAACCGAGAGCTATGGATTTTTGACCAACAAGATTAAATGTGGCATCTTTTTTAGACAAGTTTTCTATTATCTCAAAGATTTCAGCTTCATTGGTTTCTTTTCCTTTATAGAAACTCTCTTTTATGTCTAATTGAAATTTTCCATCTTCAAATTTTTTTCCTAAGAGTTCACTATCACAAACCGCAACCACATCTCTGTATGCTTTGATTATATTTACAAACATTTTGGAAAAAAGATCCCTCAAAAAGCCTTTTTTACTCCTTCTTTGATTGCTTTTTCTGCATTATCTTTTGATATCATGGCACTCATTTTTGTTCCACAAGTATAACAATTGCCCTTTGCCATGTAGCCGCCTCTAACTGTCTGCGCTATTTCTGCATTTTTTATCTCTTTTCCTTTTTCTTTACATTTAACACAATAACCTTTTACCATTTTTTTAAAACAAAAATTTACCTCCAAAGCCTCAAGGCTGTGATGTCTTTTAAATCTTTTTATTATAATAAATAACAAATTTTATCTTGTTGGATGTTTAGCTCCACAAGCTAAACAATGTATAAAATTAATTCTCCCCTCTTTTATTTTCTCTGTATCTGGCTTTTTGCACTCCTTACACAAAACAAATTCCCGCACATATTCTTCTATTTTTTGATTTATTTTTGAACTAGGGACCTTTATATTCAAAACAAACCTATCGCTTTCTTTTTGGCCAGATGCTGCCAATTCTTTTAACATGAATTTTTGAAAATGTTCTGGATTTCTTCTTACATAAGATGCTATCTGATAAAAATTTGTAAGAATTGTTTTTTTCCCTTCAAAATGGCCTTCTATTTTTGGAATAACAAATCTTTCTCCAGATGTAGAAATTTGCTTTACTTTTTTATACGCTTCTTCAAGAAGTTTTTCATAATTTTGCATTACTTTACGAGATGAGGGTGGTTTTTAAGGTTTTTTGAGGTTTCGAATTTTACGATCTAAAAAATTTTAAATTATTTATCCAAGATATCTTATTTTTCCAGGGCGCGGTTCAAAAACAATGCCTTCTTCAAGAAGTTTTTGAATTTCTTGCTGAATCAATAAGGGTGAAATTTCTGAAAATTTTGAGGCAAGCTCTTCCATCTCAATCCCATCATTTTCTTCTTCTTTCTTTATTAAATTGAGAATTTTATCTTTGATTGCGAGAACCTGCTCTTTTGCAATTGGTTTTGCATTAAGAATTTTTTCTTTTTCTGTTTCTAATTTTCTCAGAAGAAGATATTTAGGGTCTGCTTCTTTTACAATTTCTGGAGAAATATATGTTTCGTTGTTCCAATGTCTTAAAGTGCCTATAACTATAACTGTCTTTCCAAGAGTAATATCTTTTAACTTGCTTATTTCATCTCCAAAAATTTTTAATCTTATTTGACCAGAGCCATCATCCAGAGTTAAAAATATATACTTTTTTCCGTCTTCACTAGGATTTTCTATACCTGCTTCGTATTTATCAACTATGTTGCCAATGATATTCACTCTTATTATTTTTTTATCTCCTAGCTCCAAAAACGAGAATCTTTCATTATCTAATGCAGGTTTACCCATTAAAATATCATTTATTCTCAGTTTATACGCTATATTCCTCTTGAATCTTTCTTCTTGTATCATTTTAAGTCCTGGAAACATAACCCTTCTTTGGTTTAAAAATAACTCCATTCACATCAAGTTTTGTTATGGCTTCATCTATTTCTCCAGGGCTAAGCTTGTCCTCTAGCTCTTTTTCTATTTCTTCTATGGGAACCATTTTACCTAACTTACTCTCAAGATTTATTATGGCGTCTCTTACTAAAAAAACCTTGTTTCTTTGAGAGGCAGGCATCCCCCCTGTTCCCCTATCAATGTCAAAAGTTTTTGATTCATAGTCATAACCCACTTGTGTTAAATAATATTTCATTATTTCTATTGCTCTTTTTGCATCATCCATGCTTACTGTTTCACTCAGTCTCATTTTTGCAGATGCTTCTGACATTCTTATTAGTGCCTGAAGCTGTCTTGCAGAAATCGGAATTGGTCTAAGAGCTCCTTCTGAAGAAACAGGCATGTTTCTCAACTCAACATAGAATTTTTTTATCTCTTCCACAGCCTCGTCACTCAATGCAGGCTTTATTCTTTGCTTTGCATAAGCTATATACTTTCGGAAAAGCTCTCTTGGAATTAACATAGCTTCTCCTTTATTTTGATGTGATTTTAAAACATGAATCGCAATAAATTCATCCTTTTTCCTATCAGGCATGTCTCTTAGAGGAAATATAACGTCAAATCTGTTTATTAGAGTCGGAGGAAGGTCAATTTGCTGCGCAATTGGCTGATACGGGTCAAATCTTCCAAATTTAGGGTTTGCAGCTGCTAAAACAGATGTTTCTGCACGCAGAGTTGCCTGAACATTAGCTTTTGAAATAGTAATGGTTTGTTGCTCCATGGCCTCATGCATGGCGCTTCTATCGTTGGGGTCCATTTTTTCTAATTCATCTATGCAAACAAGTCCTTTGTGCGCAAGAACCATTGCACCTGCTTCTAGAGACCAACCTCTAAGATACTCGTCTCTTACTACAGTGGCGGTAAGTCCAGCTCCTGATGCAGATTTACCTACAACATATCTTCCTTTTGGAGAAATTCTTGACATAAATGTAAGTGTTGCTGATTTTGCAACACCGGGATCTCCGATAAGAAGTATGTGTAAATCTCCTCTGCTTACCTGCCCATCTGCATGAATTTTTTTAACTCCTCCGAATAATTGTAAAACAAGTGTTTTTTTTATTTCGTCATAACCCCAAACACTTGGAATAATGCTTTTCATTAGATTTTCAAAAATTTTAGGGTCTTGTGCAAGTTCTAAAATTTGTCTTTCATCTTCTTCATTTATGTCAAGCTCTTCGAATGTTTCTTCCATAGGAATAATATTATTTACCTCAATTGCAAGCTCAAATCTTGTTGAAAGGCCGCCTGTATGAAGTGGCACTGGAACCTCTTTTAAAATTCCTATAATTTTGACTCTGCTTCCGGGAGTTGTTTTTTCCTCCATCTTTGGCTCAACAAGGTCTTCCTTAAGAAAAGCATTCATTCTTTTTGGCTGTTCTCCTCCTGACAAAGATTCAGAAGTTTCTTCAATTACAAGCCTTTGAGTGTCGACCATTTCTTTACTCATAAGCCTAAAGCCCCCTCTTCTTCCACAAGAACATCTTGAAGGCTCTCGAAATTTCTTTTCCATCTGCAAAACAGAAATAACTGTTCCACAACTTGGACATTCAAATCTCGCATTTATTACCTGGGGTCTTACATCACTTGCTTGCCTTACAATACCTTCAATTACAATCATTTCATTTAGATTTTTTGAACGTATGTTTCTTACTTTCATCTCTTGGCTTTTTGGAAGATTCATAAGTCTTACCCTAACATGGTCCACAAGTCCTGTTTCTTCTAGGGCTAATTCAACTATCTCTAATGTCTCTTCAGGAGAAGTAAGAATCTCTTCAGCAAGCTTATTTGAGAATTCTGTTAGTTTTGTAAAATCAAGATATATGACTTTTTTCCCTTTCTTAATTGATTCACCAAGTGCTTTTTTATAGAACGCAAAAAAGTTTTTTGCTTCAATCAGCAATTCTTCATTTTTGGACTTTCCGGCTGTAATTTGCTCATCCATATTTTAGAAAATAGGAGGCTTGTTTTTATACTTTGTTGTAAAATATTGGGTATTTTTAAAACTCTTAATAATTTTTTAGGAGTAAAAAATTCAAGAAAAAAAGAGCTATTTTTTGTAACCTTTTAAGACAACTTTAACATTTTTCAAAAGTTGGTCCATGCTGTATTCTAACTGTTGTTTGTTCTTTGTGCCTGTGCACACGAGCTTTCCATTACTAAATAACAAAAATGTGGCGTTGGGTTCTATAAGCTTATAAACCAAACCTGGAAATTGCTCTGGCTCGTATTCTGTGTTTTCCATTTGCAATGCTAAAAAATTAAGATTTAATTTGAGATTTATGGTTCCAGACGCAACAATATTCTGGACTGTTATTTTTGGGATTGTTGTTATGTTTACATTGATTTTTTTAAGTTGTTTTATAACTATTTGAATTACTTTTTTTACTTGTGCAATTGATTTTGTGCCTGTACACACAAGATTTCCAGAAGAGAACACAAGAACAGCTGATTTCGGCTCTTTAATTCTTAAAACCAATCCAGGAAAGGTTTCAGGATTATATTCTGTGTTTGGTTGAGTTCTCGCAAGTTTTGTTAAGGGTATTGGCTTTTCAAGAGAAGTTGTTGCAACAATATTCTGTATTTTATAACTTTTTGTTTCAGCAGCCATTTTCAATAGTATTTTTAGTTATTTATAAATAAAAGTCTTTATAAAGGTTTTTAAAGCATTCGACGTTAAATCGTTCCAAAAAAATTCGCTACAAATTTACCAATTAAATAACTTAAAATAATTACAATTATTGCAATAAGGAAGTGTTCTCCCATTACTTTTAGAGGATTATGTTTCCTTGATTTTGCTATTTTGTAACTTAATGCGTTTATTAACATCAACCCCCAGATTATACTTACCATAATTGCAGTTTTTAGCTGAAATAAAATAATTGGAATTAGAAATGTTAACGCAATTATCAACTTTGTGAGAAATGAGGAAGCCGTAGTAATCCAGATTCTTTTTTTTGTTGCCCCTTTTTCTGATTCTTTTGATATGTGAATTCCTAGTGAATCTGAAAAAGCATCTGCAAAAGCAATAACTAAAATTCCTCCAATTACTGCTAATTTTGAATTTGTTCCAGAGTAAAGTCCTATCATGAGTCCAATAGTAGTTATAACTCCAGACGTTAATCCAAAACTAAATCCAGAATTTATCTCTTTTTTAACCATATCTCCAGTTCCTTTTTTGATTTTCATAATCTTTTTTTATTTCTTCAAGAGTTGCTATTTCATCTAAAGATTTATCTGGTCTTAGACTAGTGAATCTCGGAAATCTTAATGCGAATCCAGAACTATATTTTGGAGATTTTTGAATTTCCTGATATGTAACAGAAATTATAATTTTTGGCTTTATCTTCACTGTTTTGCCTTTTTCTTCTGTAATATAAGGTTTAAGTTTTTCAGTTAATTCTTTAAAAGATATTCCTTCTTGAGATTCTTCTGTGGATTTTTCTTTTATGCCTGTTCCCATTTTTCCCATCTCTAAAAATTTTTTGTTTTTATCTCTGCATGAAAGAATAAAACTTGAAAGCCATCTGTACCTTTTCCCTTTACCATATTCTCCTCCTGTAATTACGAGATCTAAATCTTTTTCTTCAGGCTTAACTTTTAGCATGTGTCCAACCCGACTCCCTGGCTGATACGTCGCTTTCAAATTCTTGAACATAACCCCTTCTTGATTTTCTTTTAATGCGCGCATATAGAACTCTTTAGCTTTGTTTTCATCAGATGTTATTATTTGTTTCGCAGAAATAATCCTATAAGGATGGTTTTTTAATATTTTTTTTATAATTGCTGTTCGTTCTTCAAAAGGTGTATTAATCAAAGATTTTCCATTATAGTAAAGAACATCAAAAACATTTATTTCTATTGGCAATTCGCTTTGAAGTTTATCTATGTCATATTTTCTTTTTATTCTTTGGCTTATCTCTTGGAAGGGCCGATACTCTTTTGTTTTTTTATCATATCCTACAGCCTCTGTATCAAGAATAAATGAATCTCCTTTGACAGATTTTTTTACATATTCGATAACTTCTGGAAATTGTTTTGTCACATTCTCCAATCTTCTTGTGAAAAGAATTACCTTGTCTTCTTTTTTATGAATTAGGAGGCGAAATCCATCGTATTTGTACTCTATTGCACAAGGCTTTCCAACAGCTTCAAATGCTTCTTTTATTGTTCTTGCTTTTTGTGCAAGCATAACTTTTATAGGTTTTCCAACCTGAAGATGAATTTTATCGAATTCTCTCAAATTTCCTTTTTTCGCCACATCAAAAACAGCAGCTAAATCATTGGAATTATCTATTGCGGTTCGAATTACTTTAATAGTATCTTTATTTGAATTAAAAAACGCAACTGCTAAAGAAGCTCTTATTGTACTTTCTTTAATACCAATTCGTAAATCACCTATTAGTGTTCTTATGAGATAGATTGCTTCGATAGGTGAAGCAGATGTGAGAAGTTCTGTTATCAAAGCTAATTTTTTTCCAACTGTCCCTTTTCCTTGAAGTTCTGGAAGTTTTCTTAAATTTTCAAGAACTTTTTCTGTTGTAAGAACTTTTTGATTCAGAGTAGCTTGCTTTTTTTTCTTAATCAAATCTTCTGCGACTTTTCCCAAGTCTCCAATTTTTTTCCATTCATGCACAACATCTTCTTCAGAAACTCCTGTTGATTTTGAAATTGCTTTTATTGCAAGCTGATGGCTTATTCCTATGCGTCTCGCGTCATAATCTGGATAAATTTCTCCTAGCATAAGATATAGAATCTCTCTGTCTTTTT
This sequence comes from Candidatus Woesearchaeota archaeon, assembly GCA_964555925.1. Classification (GTDB taxonomy): domain Archaea; phylum Nanobdellota; class Nanobdellia; order Pacearchaeales; family GW2011-AR1; genus ASMP01. The sequence goes on along the minus strand of CAZKUJ010000007.1, from coordinate 7,848 downwards.
CATCAATAGATTTTAAAAACTTAGATAGAATTTCTATTTTTTCAAGTCTTTTTGTTGTGCTAGCAGCTTCTTCATAGAATTTAGCGAGATCTTGGTACTTCATTTTTCTAATCGATTATAAGAAAAAGAAGTTTTTAAGGTTGTTTATTTTTATTCCTTATTTTCCAATTCTTCCCCATGCTCTGAGGCTCGGCCTTGTTTTTATCTGAGGAGATTTTTTTCTTAATCCTCTTGATTTTTTTCCAGCACTTGTAATTCCACGGAATGGTCTTTTTCGATTTTCAGATTTAGTTATCCAATTTATTGTTTTATCATTTTTTATTTCAGGCATACAAGGGTCTATCAGAATAACTTCATAGAAATAATGCATTCCATCTTTTCCTATTAGATATGAATTTAGAACCTCGAGATTTGAAAATTTGCGCGCCACTCTTTGCTCAGCAATCCATTGATAATTCATTCTAAGATTTTTTCTTGTGTGAAGACGCTTGCTTCTCCTTCCTTTATTTGGCCTTGGTCTTTTGTGACCTCCCCTTTTAATTCTTATTCGGGATATTACAAATCCCTTTTTAGCTTTATAACCCAAAGAGCGTGCACGATCAAGTCTTAATGGTTTTTCAACTTTAACTATTACCAGACTTTTTCTCCATTCTACCATTCTTTCTCTAAGTGTTTTCTTCTCTGGTTTTTTCCACGCTTGCCTTATGTGAAAGTATAATCCCTTAGTCATTTTAATCTTAAATGAATTTGATGAAATCTATTCAGATTTCAGTTTGGTCATAGTCTATTGAGAAAAAATCGCTTTTTAAAGATTAGGGTTGACTGATAAAACTTATATTTAATTTTTATATTTGTTTTTTCTTTTCTGATTCTTTAATTCTTTTGATTAAGTAATATGCTCCCCCAAAAATTATAACCCCTGGAATTAAACTTATTCCTATTGCTGGTGCTAAAATTGCTGTTCCAACAGTTCCTAGTGTTCCTATCCCAATACTTTCTAATAGATTATTAATTTCAGAGCTTTTTTTCTCCATCCCCTTTTCGAGAGCATCTATCTGTATTATTAATTTTTTGTTTTTGAAAATTCTTACCTTCCTGTCCTCTTCTGAAACAACAAAAACCTCAACTCCTGAATAAGCTGATGCACTTAAGCCAGCACTATGTCTTGTTCCAAAATTTTTTAAAATTCTTGTTGATTTAATTTTTGTTCCATAAGCATATACTTTTCCTTCGTCATTTACGAGAACAGCACCGTCAATTAAAGCAAGAGACTCAAATAATTTTGGATTGGTTTCTATTTTGAATGGTTTTACATTCTGTTTTATTAATGGTTTATGGGCTTTTGATGATAATTTTCCGTAAACGACTAAAGCCCCTTCACCTCTTCTTGCTATTTTAATGCATGTTTCAATTATTTTTTTTCTGGTTTTGTCCATCATTTTTGTCTTAAGGAATTATGAGCCCGCACGGATTTGAACCGTGGACCCCTACCTGGCTGAGATTAAGATAAGATAAACTTTTCCCAATCCTATCAGAATCACCTTTTGTTTAACTTTTACATTAAAACAAAATGTAGTGCTCTAACCAGGCTGAGCTACGGGCTCATCAAAATTCAAGAAAATTGAACTATTTATAAGTTTTGCGAGTTCAAAAAATCCTGATATTTTTTGATGTGTTTTGGATTTTTTGGTGCGATCTTTTTCATGAATTTTTTAAACATTTTTTCACCTCTAATTGTTAGTATATAACTTCTTTTTCTTTTAAAATCTTGATTATATAATTGAGAATATCTTGTGATGCGGAAGCCAAATTCATTAAATATTTCTAATAACTGTTTAGATAATTCAAAAGAGATTGTTGTTATATACAGTCTAGGATATAATTTCTTATTCTTTTTTTCCAAATAAATACCCCCATCCGTATCAAAAATACCTCTAACAACACCCCTCTTTAAACTCTTTTTTAACAAAAAATCTTTTGGAATAATTATTTTATATTTTTTGCCTAAAGGGAGTCCAAGATTTTTTTTGAAATTGACTAAATCGTTTTTCCAGATTTGAAATCCGATAACTCTTGTAGAAGGCATTTCTCGTATGTTTAACCTTATTCCGAACAATTTTTCAAATAATGGCTTAATTCTTTTTTCATAATGCTCTTTATCTTCTTCAATATGACCTCTTAGTTGATAAAGTCCTCTTAATTTTTTCTTATTTCTATAAAAATTCATACTTCCATCACCTATATGCCAACCAACCTCTTCTGCAAGTTTTGTAGAAATATTGACAGGAAGACGCATATCAAAATAACGCTCTTAATCCTTATAAAATTTGCTAGATTTAATCTTTAGCATCAAGTTCAAGAAGAAGTTTTTCTTTTTCAAAATTGTACTTTTTTATGGGCAGACTAACTCTTATTAATTTGTAGAAGATTTTCTCTTTTGCTAGTGCTTTTATCTCAATGCTATTTTCAAACTGAACTATTGCAACATCTTTTATTGATTTTACTCCAGGCATTTCTATTTCATAAAGAACTTTATCTGAAAATCGTCTTATGCTTGTTTTTGGCTCTTCTTTTGGAAGATTTGTAAATTTGCTTGAATTTCCTGTTGGAAGTTTAAGAGCAGGAGTATTTTTTTTAATTTCTTCTTGAGGAACCCCCTTTTTTGTAACTTTTATCTCTTGAGGGTTTACTCTTTTTCCGTTAATATATAGTTCAAAATTTGTTTTTTGAATGTTGTTTGTCTCTTTGATATTTCTTTGCATTTCTTTTTCAAGCATTTTCATAGTCCCTCCCAGCATCTTACTAAGCATCTTTCCGCTAATTCCTCCAAACATACTTTTTTCGAATACTTCAAAAGGATCTTCTAAATCCTCCCTTCCAAGCATTCCATAATCTTTTGAACTTCTTATAGAACTTCCGCAAGTTGGACAGAAACTAAACTTGTCATTTATTTTTTCTCCGCAATTTTTACATTTTTTCTTTTTGAACATGCTATAAAAAATAAGGTTTTCTTTAAATAATTTTCTGAGGAATTTGAACAACTATGGGAAAAGGATGATAAATATTCGGGAATATTGTAGTTTTTAACATAATAATCCTTAAAAAGATAATCAGAGATCAGATCTTATGGAAAGGGGTGTCTTATACGAAAAAGGCCGAATAAAAATAACTTATCTCCATAGTCCTGAAACCGGAAAAGAAAACGAAGTTATCAATAGAGAAGACCATGAATTGTGGATAAAAGAGGAAGCAAATGAATGGAATAGATATATAATTCAAAGAGGAATTTTAAGAGAATTATCAAGAACAGCTGAAAAGAGTTCATCAGGCCTAGTTAGTTTGTTGAATAGAATTAATCCAGATATATTTTTAGGTATAAAAAGAGGAGGAATTGTTTTTGGGGATGTTGGTGAAGCATTTATAGGAGCTTATAAAAAAGAAGAGGGAGATTTTGAAAAATATCTTGCTGAACAAAGGAAAGATTAACTTAAGTAAAAGATTTGAAATCCAAGAAATATTCTCCTGATTTTCCCAAAATCTTTAAATATTAATCAGAGATTCTTTATTAACTCTGTATGCGGCTTGGGGGAATCGAACCCCCGCATCCACCTTTTTCCATGAAACATCTGCCGCAATGGTGTTATTTGTGGGAAGGTGAAGTCATGCCATTAGACCAAAGCCGCCCGAATTTCTAAGGGAACTATTGATTTAAAGGAAATAAGACATTACATATTAACAGACTCTATAAATTTTTATATACCTAGCTCTATCCCTATCTTTATGGCAAAAATCCTAAAAGAAGAAACAGAAAAACTTATTGTTCTTAAAGATATAACGAGCACTACCGGAAGTTTTAGTGACAGAACAGGAAGGCGTTTCGAAAAAATTAGAGAAGAACTTGGAACTAAATTAAAAAAAGATCCAAAGATAAGACTTCCAAAAAACTCTAAATTAGTTTTAAAACTTGGATGGAGCGACGAAGCTGTTTCTTGGGCAAGAAAAATTAATCTAGCTATTGAAGAATTTAATCAAAAATATCCAAAATACGGGAAAGAGCTTCAGAAACTAATTGCTCAACATCGAAGCATTAGAAGAGCTTATTTAGAATTTGGTGGAGAAATTTCAGAGGAGGTTTATATAGGAATTATCCAAGATGTGCTTAATGAAAATCGTAAGAACGCCGCAAAAGTTTATGAAGCAATTTCTTACATAGGTTATTCTTTAGGAAAAGAAAAAGGAAGTGTTCAAACATCCCTTCTTTCAGAATGATTCTTTTTAGTTAGTTTTTTATATTTGTTTTTTCTTAAGAAGTCATGAAAAAGCAAAATAAATTCTACATAACTACTGCAATTGATTATGTTAATGCAGAGCCGCATATAGGCCATGCTTATCAGAAGATTATAGCAGATGTTTTAGCTAGATGGAATAAGCTTCAAGGAAAAGATGTTTTTTATTTAACTGGAACAGATGAACATGGGCAAAAAATCGCTAAAAGTGCTGAAGAAAATGGAAAAACCCCTCAAGAATTTGTGAATTTGTTAGCTCCTAAATTTGAAAATTCTTGGAAATTACTAAATGTAGATTTTGATAGATTTATTAGAACAACAGAGAAAGATCATAAAAAAAGAGTTCAGGAATTTATTCAATTAGTGCATAAACAAGGGGATATCTATAAGGGGCAGTATAAAGGTTTGTATTGCGAAGATTGCGAAGCTTATTTTACAGAGAAAGATTTGATTGATGGAAAATGCCGATTTCATCCGCATAAAGAAATAAAAATTTTGACTGAAGAATCTTATTTTTTTAAACTTAGCAAATATCAAAAAGAACTTTTAGAACTTTATGAGACGAATAAAAAATACATTCTTCCTTTGTTTAGAAGAAAGGAGATTATTAATCGGGTAAAAGATGGTCTGAATGATTTGAATATAACCCGACTTAAGGAAAATGTTTCTTGGGGAATTGACTTTCCTTTAGATGAAAAAAAGATTGTTTATGTCTGGTACGAAGCACTACTAAATTATATAACTGGAATTGGCTGGCCTGAGAACGAAAAATTTAAAAAATTCTGGCCAGCAGATGTTGAGATTCTTGGAATAGACAATGGATGGTTTCATTGCGTTATATGGCCTGCAATGCTGTTTTCATTAGGAATAAAACCTCCAAAAACAATTTTAATCAATGGATTCCTGACTTTTAATGGCAAAAAGATTTCAAAGTCATTAGGAAATGTAATATCTCCAAAAGTTCTGGTTGAAAAATACTCTGCAGATTCAATTAGATATTATGTCTGCAGAAATTTTGTTTTTGGACAGGATGGAGATTTTTCTGAAAAAGTTCTTGTTGAACGCCATAATAATGAACTTGCAAACAAACTAGGAAATTTGGTTTCTAGAGCAACAGCTCTTGCAGAGAAGTTTGGAGTAGAAAAAACAGAAAATAAACTTTTGAAGAAATTGAAATTGAAACAAATAAAAACTTTGTTTAATAATTATGAATTTGACAAGGTTCTTAATGAAATTTTCGCATTTATTGATATTTGCAATGAATATGTTCAAAAAAACAAAATTTGGGAGACAAAAGATAAAAAAAAGCTTTATGGAGTTTTGGATAGCCTTAAGGCAATAGCTATTTTGCTTTGGCCTTTTATTCCGCAGGCTTCTGAAAAAATAGCAAAAAATCTTGATTTTGCGATAAAATTTGAAAACATAAAGAAACCACTCAACATTAAAAAAATAAGAAAAAGCGAAATTCTATTCAAAAAGATATAAGATCAAATTAAGATAAAAATATTTAAATACTCTTTTTTGTTCATTACTTAAAGAAGATGGTGCGTAAAAAAAAGGGAGATTCATTTTTAGGAAAAAAAATTTCTAACAGACTTGCATATACAATTATTGCAGGATTTGCTTTGATTCTAACTGGTGTTTTTGTCTGGGCTTTTACAGGCACTCCAAATCCAGGACATAATATACAAAGCATAGGTGCTCCTGTTGGGTGTGTTGCAGGACAGGCCTTATCCTATAATGCTGGCGCTTCTAATTGGTGGAGTTGTGTTAGTGGCGGAGGAACCATTACTGGAAGCGGTGCTGCAAACAGAGTATCATTTTGGACAGGTGCAAGCACATTAAGCTATGATGGAGATTTTACATGGGATAATACAAATAAAAGGTTAGGACTTGGAACAACAAGTCCAACTTCTCGACTCCATGTTTTTGGAAACACGATACTTACGCAAAATCTAACTGTTGATACAAGTACATTATTTATTAATTCAAACACAGATAAAGTTGGAATAAGAAGAACAAATCCTGAAGCAACATTAGATGTAAATGGAAGTATAAGGGGAAATATATTTTATGGAGATGGGGGTGGATTAACAAATCTACGAATGATAGTTACAGCATCTGTTGATGAGTGCAACGCAGATACCCAGGGATTAATGAGGTATAGGAGTAATCTTTGCGTAGGAGATGATTTAAGAGGTAGTATTTTGGATGTTTGTATGAGAACAGGAAATACTATATATTTATGGAATCCTTTGAAAACTAATACTTGGACAGATACTATTTGTGATATTGATGGTTGTCCTCCCGGCACATATTATTACGAATGTACTGGACAATATGTAGCACCCGGCTGTTATCCAGATTTACCAGAATATTGTTATGGATATAGTTGTTTTACAGGAGAAACTTTGATATTAATGGCTGATGAAAGCTATAAACCTATAAGCGAGGTTGAATTAGGAGAATATGTTTTAACTAAAGAATCAGAATCATCTGCGAACCTTATTAGAGCAAAAGTTACAAAGAAAGATGAGCATTTGGTTAGAAATTACATGCTTATAAATGGTCTTTTGAAAGTTACCCCTGAACATATTGTGTTTGTAAATGGAAATTGGAAAGCAGTTGGTAAAATTGAAAAAGGGGATGAATTAATTGGTGCTGGGGGTAATAAGATAATAGTTGAATCAATAATTCCTATAAAAGAAAGTGTAGAGATTAAAGTGTATAACTTGGAAATTGAAAAATATCACACATATTTTGCAGGAGGATTTTATGTTCATAATGCAAAAGAGGGCGGTTACCCTCTCGTTTAGGTTTTCTTGACAGAAGAGGAAATTTTTATTATAAATTAATATAAGAAGGAGTATTTTATTTAGATTTGATCATATAATGTTTCTAATAGCAAAATTTGAATTTAATAAGAACCTGATGCAAGTATCTGTGTTTGTTACTGAGTTTAAAATTCACTTAATTCTGCTGCCTAATTCAATATTGCTGTCTGGTTGTAAAAGCCTAACTGAAGTTTCATCTTCGCTAACTGCTGCAAGAATCATGCCTTGGCTGTCGATTCCTTTGATTTTTCTTGGCTCAAGATTAGTGAAAACAATGCAGATTTTGTTTTTTAGCTCTTCTGGTTTGTAATATGGTTTAAGTCCTGCAATCAAAATTCTTTTTTCTTTTCCTAAATCAACACTAACTTTGTAAAGCTTATCTGCTCCTTCAACATTTTCTGCTTTGAGGATTTTCCCCACTCTTAAATCGAGTTTGTCCCATTCAGAAAATTTTATTGTTTCCATGATTGAATCTATTAAAGAATGTTTTTAAATTTTATTCAATTTTTTTCTATTAGTCCAATCTATTGTATGTTTTTAATATCAGCTTATTTGTGGGCTGATTAATTAACTTTGATAATCTATAAGTTAAATTTTTAAGAATTTAATGTTATAATTAAAGCTCATAATCAAGCTCTTAAACCTAGTTTTTTAAGCAGTTTTTCAATAATTCTTTCTTTGTCTTTTTCAGAGTCATATTCTACATCCAGAATTTTAGCTGCGATTTC